>JBGSTN010000786.1:0-7190 GCA_041736455.1 Burkholderiaceae bacterium
CCCGAGCGCGCGGGATGTCGCCGACGCGGTGATCCGCATTCGACGCCGGCGCCTGCCGGATCCGGCACGGCTGGGCAACGCCGGGAGCTTCTTCAAGAATCCGATACTGCCGGTCGCGCAGATTGCGCGGCTGCGCAACGAGCACCCTGACCTGCCGGTCTACCCGGCGGCCCCTGGATCAGGCAAGGTGCCCGCTGGCTGGCTGATCGAAGCATGCGGCTTCAAGGGCGCGCGTCGTGGCGACGCCGGTGTCCACGAATCGCATGCGTTGGTGCTGGTCAATCACGGCGCCGCCACGGGCCAGCAGTTGCTGGCGTTGGCCGCCGAGATCGATGCCTGCGTTCAAGACCGTTTCGGCATCCGACTGGAGCCCGAACCCGTGATCATCCACCCCGCCTGAATACCCAACGCCTGGCATCGGATGCCGCAGGCACGAAGCGATAACCATCGCGATCGAAGTTCTTCAAGGCCTCGACGCGGCTCAGGCGCTTCTCGATCACATAGCGTGCCATTGCGCCCCGCGCCCGCTTGGCGAAGAAGCTCACGATGGCGAAGGGCTTGTCGCCTTCGGGCCGTGCCTCCTCGAACACGGGCTGTATGACTGGCGCAGCCAGCAACGCCGGTCGAACCGCCTTGAAGTACTCCTCCGACGCCAGGTTGACCAGCGTGGCACCGGGCATGTCGGCAAGCACCGTGTTGAGTGAACGCGTGATCCTGTCGCCCCAGAACTCGTAGAGGTTCCCACCCCGCCGAGTCGCCAGGCGAGTGCCCATCTCCAGGCGATAGGGTTGGATCAGGTCCAGCGGCCGCAGCACGCCGTAGAGGCCGGACAGGATACGCAGGTGCTGCTGCGCCCAGCTCAGGCGCGATCGCGTCAACGTCGCCGCGTCGAGCCCGTCGTAGACGTCGCCCGCGAAGGCGAGCATGGCGGGCCGTGCATTGTCCGGCGAGAACGGCAGTTGCCAGGTATGGAATCGTGCGGCATTCAATGCGCCGAGCTTGTCGCTGATCGACATCAGCGAAGACAGATCGGCCGGCGAACGTTGCCGCAGCTGCGTGACCAGCAGAGACGATTCATCGAGGAAGTCGGGCTGCGTGAACTCGCGCGAGACCAGTGGCGATTCGAAGTCGAGACGTTTGGCGGGAGATAGAACGATCAGCATGTCTGACACGGTACGGAACAGGATGGTCGTTTCGACCGACCTGCGATGATGCCACGGTCATTGCGCCCTTACCGCGGTGACATCCGATCCGCATCGGACACTCGCGCCCGGGCGCGATCGTCCGAACCGGTCGTTCGATCAGCCTTTGCCCGATCCGGGATTCGTGTCGTCGCCCACGCCGACGATCTCGAAGGCAAGAACCTCGTCGCCTCCCGCGCTGAGAGGGCGTTTGTCGTTGCGCGACATCGAGCCGCCCGACCGAGCCTCCGCTGCGCTATCCAGCATCGCCGCGCTTTCGATTTCGCTGCCACCGATCACGCCGAAGCTGCCCGAGCGCTTCTGGACCCAGGCCTCGAAGTCGGCCTGTCCGAGCGGTTTGCCGACCAGATAACCCTGCACCTGGTCGCACTTGAGCTTGCGCAGCATGTCGAACTGATCCTGCGACTCGACCCCTTCCGCGACGACCTCGACGCCGATCGCATGTCCGAGTGCGATCGCGGCCTGCACGATGATGCGGCTCGCCTTGTCGGTGGTGAGGCCGCGCACGTACTGGCGATCGACCTTGATGTACGACAGCGGCAGCGATCGCAATTGTTCGAGCGACGCGAACCCGGAGCCGAAATCATCGATCGCGATCTTCACGCCGAGTCGATACAGCACGTCGAGGTTCTGCCGCACGATCGGCGACGCGTTCAGCACGGCCTGCTCGGTCACCTCGAGCGTCAACGTCGAACCTCGCAGCTTGTGCGCACGCAGCCGCTCGACGACGTAGGTGGTGAAGTCGGGGCTGCCCAGGTCGCGCGGGGAGAGATTCACGGCGACCGACAGCGGCATGCCTTTCTTCAACCACTCCGCTGCCGTCGCGAGCGCGGCATCGATCATCCAGTTCGTGAGCTGGGTGATGAAGCCGGTCTTCTCGGCGAAAGGCACGAACTCGCCGGGATTCTGCGGGCCCCGCTGCGGGTGTTCCCAGCGCATCAGCGCCTCGGCCATCAAGCCGCTTTCCTTGTTCAGGCTGATCTTGGGTTGCAACGCCACGTGCAGATCGCCGTGGTCGAGGGCCTCACGCAACTCGGCCAACATGCCGACCTGCTTTTCGCGTTCGCGCTCGAAGGACGAATCGAACACTGCGATCCGCGATATCTCGCCCTTCGCATGCGAGGCCGCGATGTCGGCCGAGTAGAGCAGGCTCCCGGGATCGATGCCGTGATCGGGGAACATCGCGATGCCGACTTCGCCACCCGGCAGTACCGACTGGCCCTCGAACTCGACCCGGCGTGCGAGACCTTCGGTGATCTTGTTTGCGAGCG
Organism: Burkholderiaceae bacterium; assembly: GCA_041736455.1. Lineage (GTDB taxonomy): Bacteria > Pseudomonadota > Gammaproteobacteria > Burkholderiales > Burkholderiaceae_E > JAUIAI01. The sequence continues at coordinate 2,474 of JBGSTN010000786.1, forward strand.
TAGCGGCCGCATTCAGATCCGCCTCGGGCATGATCAGTCCGAACTCCCAGGTCGCAAGGCGAGCGATGAAGATGGGTGTCGCGCTGCTGTTCTGCTCCCGACCGACGTGCTTGACGACACGGCGGAGTCGGTCCGCGACCTCGGCCAGCATGCTGTCACCGGCCTTGCGACCGAGCGAGTCGTTCACTTCGCGCAGTCTGTCGACGACGACGGTGACCAGCGCCATCGTCTCGGATTTGCCCCGGGCCTTGTTGACCATCTCGATGAGCTGGTTCTCGAACATCGCTCGCGAGGGCAGACCGGTGACCGAATCGCGGTGCGCCATCTGATAGAGCTTGGTTTCGCGTTGCTTCAAGCTCTGCGACAGCAGGTTGAAACTCTCGACGAATCGGCCGAGTTCATCGCTGCTTCGAATCGGCAACTCGACGTCGTAGCGTCCGTCGCCGATCTGTCGGGCAGCATGGGTCAGGTCGACCAGCGCCGCGGTCAGGCGTTGGCCGAACAACAGCCCGCCGGCCAGCGCGATCAGCAGCGACACGGCCGCGATGACGCCGACCAGACGCAGGAAATCCTCGACCTTGTCGGCGATCGGGCGCGTCGGCGGGACGATGATCGCATAGACGTTGCCGTCGTCGGCTTCATGCAGCAACGAGAGACGCAACGTCATATCGCCTGCGTCGAGGTCACGCGAACTGTGCAGCCCGCCCGCAGCCGCCTGATTGACCGATTGGGCGATCGACTCCAGTGCACCGGCGTCCACCTGCGCGCCCAACTGGGCCGGCCCGCCCTTGCGCGCCAGCTTGTAGAACGCGAGCTGTGCGCCGCTGAGTTCGGTCATCGTCCTGGCCAGTGAATCGTCGACCGGTCTGGAGATGAACAGGACACTCTCGCCCTTGCCATCGCTGATCCTGACCGCAGCAACGATCGAAGCCATTCGGTCCTGCGTGATCACACCGTCGGCGCGACCGACGCTGATCGCGCGACGGGTGAGTTCGAGCGCATCCGTGGATCGGGCGAGATTCTTTCCGGTGCCCGCCTCGGCGACCAGATCGCCTTTGGAATTCATGACCCATGCACGCGGCACACCCAGCGTCAGCGTCAGGCGCAGGACCAGATCGGCGGCACCACCGGCACGCAGCTGCGCGGCGTTGGCGGGATCGTAGGCTGCTTCGAAGAGCTTTCCGACGATCGCTTCGCGTTCGCGGGTCCAGGCCTGCAGGACGCGGTTCTCGACCGCGCTCAGATCCTGCTGGACGCCCGACGTGTTGAGGTCGGACGCCAGGTTCCTGGCGAGCCAGTACACGCTGCCCAGTGCCGCGATGACGAGCAGCGCAGTGAAGAGCGCGAGGCGCGTACGCAGGTTGAATATTCCGGTCATGTCGTGCGCTCGAAAGCTGGTCTCGTCGGAAACGATTCCTGAAGTCTCTTCCAAGCACCGGTGGCCACGAATCGTTGTCGGACGAACGGTCACGACCCTGTGGCGGACGGCAAACACTTTCGGGCACGAACATACGGCCAGCATCGGGCTGGCCGTCGACGAATGGAACAATGGCCGGGATTACCGGCCATTGTTCGGACAGGCGCCGCGAAGCGCTGTCAGCTCAGGTGCTTGCCAACCAGTTTGGTCATCTCGAACATGTCGAACTTGGCCTTGCCGAATACCGCCTTCAACTTGTCGTCGGCGTTGATCACGCGCTTGTTGACGGCATCCTGCAGTTTGCCTTTCTTGATGTAGGCCCAGAGCTTCTTCGTGACCTCGGTACGAGGCATCGGCTTGGGACCGATGACTGCGGCCAGGCTCGGGCTGATGTTCATCGCCTTCATGAATGCAGGGTTGGCCTTGCGCGGCGCCTTCTTGGCGGCGGGCTTCTTGGCAGCTGCTTTCTTCGCAGGCTTTGCGGCGGGGGATTTCGCTGCAGCTTTCGGCGCTGCGGCTTTCTTGGCCGGCTTCTTCACAGCGGTCTTCTTGGCTGCAGTCTTCTTCGCAGCAGGCTTCTTCGCCGCTGCTTTCGTTGCTGCAGGTTTCTTCGCAGCGGGTTTCTTGCTTGCTGTCTTAGTTGCCGCGGGACGCTTGGCGCCCTTCTTCGCAGTTGCCATTGCCTGTCCTCCTGAATCGAAGTGAGTAGCGCGGATCACGCCTAGGCCGAAGAATGACAACTTCCACGCGCATTCACAATAAAAAAGTGCTGTCCGCCTAGCAGAAATTGCTATTGAACGCACTGCGCGTTGTAATTAATCCGCAAAACACCCTCGGCCTACCTGCGCAACTTCACGAAATCGCGCAGGCACGCGCATGCGGCGCGAATGCAATGTCCTCGAAGAGATGCGCGATTGTCCCTCTCGAGAGTGTGACCAAGCGAAAAACGCGGCATCGATTCCGGTCACTGCGCGAGAGTCACCGGCACGATGCATCGAGTCACGTTCGGCGCCGATCATCCGATCGGCGCCGGTGCGCAAGGCGGCTCGACGATCCATCAGGCGATCACGACTTCGCGCGACTGACGCTTGCGCTCATGTTCCTTGAGGAAGCGCTTGCGCAGCCGGATGCTGACCGGGGTGATCTCGACGAGTTCATCATCGGCGATGAACTCCACTGCCCGCTCGAGGGTGAGTTCGATGGGCGGCGTGAGCAGAATCGCATCATCCTTGCCCGAGGAGCGCACGTTGGTCAGCTTCTTCTCTCGCACCGGGTTGACGACCAGATCGTTGTCGCGGGTATGGATACCGATGATGATGCCTTCATAGAGGGGCTCGCCTGGCGAGACGAACATGCGGCCGCGCTCCTGAAGCTTCCAGAGCGCGTAGGCGACCGCATCGCCATCGTCCTGGGAGATCAACACGCCATTGCGCCGCCCCTCGATGTCGCCTGCCCACGGGTGATACTCGTCGAACACGTGACTCATGATGCCGGTGCCACGGGTCAGGTTCAGGAACTCGTGATGGAAGCCGATCAGGCCGCGCGCGGGAATGCGGTACTCCAGGCGCACCCGTCCAGCGCTGTCGGGCACCATGTTCGTCAGTTCGCCGCGCCGCCGGCCGAGCAGTTCCATCACGGGTCCCTGATGGGTCGCTTCGACGTCCATGGTGAGCGATTCGAACGGTTCGAGCTTCACCCCGTCGCGCTCGATATTTCTGGGCTTGGGCCGCGAGACAGCGAGCTCGTAGCCTTCGCGGCGCATGTTCTCCAGCAGGATGGTCAGGTGCAGTTCGCCTCGTCCGAACACGCGGAAGGTATCGGAATCACTCGTGAACTCCACGCGCAGCGCCACGTTGCTGCGCAGTTCACGCTCGAGGCGTTCGCGCAACTGGCGGCTCGTCACGAACTTGCCCTCGCGACCGGCCATCGGCGAGGTGTTGACCAGGAACTCCATGCTCATCGTCGGCTCGTCGACATGCAGCATCGGCAGTGGCTCGGGATTGCCCTGATCGCACAGCGTGGTCCCGATATCGACCTCGATACCGGTCACGGCAACGATGTCGCCCGCCCCGGCCGACTCGACGGGCACTCGATCGAGGCCGCTGAAGCGCAGCACCTGACCGACCTTCGCATTCTGGACGACCGGTTTGCCATCGACACCAGGTACCCCCACCGCCACCTGCTGACCGGCGCGGATGGTGCCGCGATTGATGCGCCCGATGCCGATGCGGCCGACATAGCTCGAGTAGTCGATCGCCGATATCTGCATCTGCAGGGAGGCGTCGACATCGTCACGGCGCACCGGAACCTGACGCAGGATCGCGTCGAAGAGCGGATTGAGCGAAAGTCCGGCCGCCTTGGCCTGCTCTTCACTGGCGATCGACGTCGAGGGCAGCGCAGTTGCTTCGGCGACGGCCCAGCCATGCAAGGCGGACGCGAGGATGGTCACGAAATCGAGCTGGTTCTCGTCGGCGCCGAGGTTGCAGAACAGATCGAAGGTCTCGCTGTGGACCCAGTCGGGACGCGCACCCGGTCGATCGACCTTGTTGATCACGACGATCGGCTTGAGGCCGAGCGCCAGCGCCTTGCGCGTCACGAAGCGGGTCTGCGGCATCGGTCCGTCCACGGCATCGACGAGCAGGAGCACGCCGTCGACCATCGACAGCGCACGCTCGACCTCACCGCCGAAGTCGGCATGACCGGGGGTATCGACGATGTTGATGCGCGTGCCCTGGTAGGCAACGGCGCAATTCTTCGCCAGGATCGTGATGCCGCGCTCGCGTTCGAGATCGTTGTTGTCCATCACGCGGTCGGCCACCTGCTGATTGGCGCGGAAGGTACCCGACTGCCGCAGCATCTGATCGACGAGGGTGGTCTTGCCATGATCGACGTGGGCGATGATCGCGAGGTTACGGATTTGTTCGGTGGTCACAGTAGTTCTCGTGGGAGGCTTGGTCAGGACGACAGGTCGTGATCATGAATGGCCGCGTCGGGCAGTACCCGTTCGGGATTGAGCATTGGACCGTCGAGGCGTCCAAGGCCGAGAAAGCGATTGGCGGCATAGACCCGACAGCGGGTCGGTGCGACGTGGGATTCGTGCCCGTCGAGCATCGGCCAGGCGATTGCCTGGCCATGGCAGAAGCGACGCGCCGCCTCGGCATCGAGCGAGGCACGCGGCAAGGTCCGTACCATGATGTCGACAGGCGCGAGGGTTGGCAACCCCCGATGCGGCTCGGATTCGGTTCGGTGTTCGCGTGCCGCATCGATTTCGGCCAATCCGTGCGAGTCGGACAGATCGAA
>JBGSTN010000845.1:0-1967 GCA_041736455.1 Burkholderiaceae bacterium
TCCGGCATCAGCCATTGCCCGCTCGCATCGAAGCGCCGATCGGCCTGAAAGCCGGCGGGCGCAGCCCCGATCGCGACGACCCGGCCATCGGCGACATGCAGATCGGCCCGTTCGTCGTGACCGCTTGCCGGATCGATCAGGCGAGCACCGGTGAGAGAGATTCGTTCCATCGTCATTGTCGTCTCGTCGGCTCAGGCCGCCAGCATGCACATGACCGCCATGCGCACCGCAATCCCGAATGTCACCTGATTGAGAATCACGGCCTGCGCACTGTCGGCAACCGACGACTCGATCTCGACGCCGCGGTTCATCGGACCCGGGTGCATGACGATCGCATCGGGTTTGGCGAGCGCGAGTTTCTCGCTGGTCAGGCCGTAGTGCTTGAAGTACTCCTGCGCCGAAGGCAGCAACGCGCCACGCATGCGTTCGTTCTGCAACCGCAACATGATCACCACGTCGACGCCGTGCAGGCCAGCGCGCATGTCCGTGTACGGATGAACGCCCATCTGTTCGATCGCGGTCGGCATCAGCGTGCGCGGCGCGATCACGCGCACCTCGGGCACACCGAGTGTCGTCAGCGCCTCGATGTTGGAGCGCGCGACCCGTGAATGAAGGACATCGCCGACGATCGCCACGGTCAGGTTGGTGAAGTCCTTCTTGAAGTGCCGGATCGTGTACATGTCGAGCAGCGCCTGCGTTGGATGCGCATGACGTCCGTCACCGGCATTGATCACGTGGACATCGTTGCCGCGCGTCCGGTTGAGATGCTGGGCGATGAGAAAGGGTGCACCGCTTTCGGCATGGCGGACGACGAAGATGTCGGCATGCATCGCCGCAAGATTGTCGATCGTGTCGAGCAGCGACTCGCCCTTGTTGGCCGACGAGGTACTGATGTTGAGATTGACCGAGTCGGCGCTCAGCCTGCTGGCGGCGATCTCGAACGTGGTGCGAGTGCGGGTCGAATTCTCGAAGAACAGGTTGAACACCGACTTGCCACGCAGCAGCGGAACCTTCTTCACGTCTCGATCGGACACGCCGACGAACGTGGCGGCTGCATCGAGAATACGATGGATCATCGCGCGCGACAGGCCGTCGATGCCGAGCAGATGGATCAGCTGGCCCTGATCGTTCAGTTGAGGATGTCGCACCGTCGTCTCGGGCAGGAAGGAGTGGATGAACGGATCGACCGCTGGTCAGGCATCGGGTTCCACCGTCTCGTCGGATGCCTCGATGGACACGTCGAAGCGGCCGTCGTCACGCTGGTGCAGATGCAGGCTGGTACGCTCGGTCCCGTCGAGGCGCAGGCCGCAATAGTCGGGCTGGATCGGAAGCTGCCGGCCGCCGCGATCGATCAACACGGCCAGTCGCACCGAGCGCGGTCGGCCGTAGTCGAACAGTTCGTTGAGCGAGGCCCTGACCGTACGCCCGGTATAGAGGATGTCGTCGACGAGCAGGATGTCGCGCGCGTCGATCGACAGCGGCAACTGGGTCGATTTCAGCGACTCGGGCAGACCCCGCGATCCATAGTCGTCGCGATGGAATGCGGACGACAGGAACCCGATCTCGACGGGCACGTCCACTGATGCGTCGGCGACGAGGCGCCGCGCGATCCAGGCACCCCCGCTGTGGATTCCGACCACCAGCAGATTGCCAGGGCGCAGCGTCGGGCCCACCTGCGCGAGCAGGTCCGCATAGGCCTGCTCCGCGTCGGCCTTCGTCGAGTCGGCTTGCTGTGGCATCGTCGGTCTCATCGTTCTGGTTGATTCAAGGTGGCAAACGGACATCGACATCACGCGCCTGGGCCATTCGGCAACGCCTGATCGGCGCAGGCGATCGAGTCATCGATGATCGGAAAGCCCGGCGAGATATTGTCGCAGGATTATCGCAGCGGCCTGGGCATCGTCTGCCCCGCGGGCCAGCGCGCGGCGTGCCTGGCGGCTGCCCTTGCCGCCGCCTCTGCTGTCGCC
>JBGSTN010000858.1:0-4455 GCA_041736455.1 Burkholderiaceae bacterium
CGCCAGGCTCGAAGCCGAGGTCGGCCAGGCTGGCCTGTGTGACGGTCGCGCCGATGCTGCCGCCGCCATCGATCACCACGACGACCTCGGCATTGACTGCCCCGGGTGTCACCGAGGCGATCTCGCCATGCAACTGGTTGCGCGCCGAGATCCTGGCGCCCTCGATCCCGGTGGCAACGATCACACTCGACGACTTCAGCAGCGCAAAAGCCGTGAGGCCGGTTCGCAACCCGAGCGCCTGGGTGCTCCGGCTGGTGACGATGGCCACGATGCGGGCACCGCTGGCAAGCGTGAGTTCGACTTCGTCGTTCACGGCCCCGGAACGCACGGTGGTCACGGTACCGACGAACTGATTGCGCGCACTGGTCTTCAGGTTGTGCGTCCGCAAGAGGGAGAAGTCGCGCTCCAGATCGATCGACTCGTCATCCAGCAGCTTCAGGAAACGCTGGTGCACGGTGTCGATCTGACCGAAGCGCTCGACCAGGCGCAGACCGCGCGCAGTGAGGGTCGTCGATCCGCCGCCTTTGCCGCCGGCGCTGCGTGCCACCAGCGGTTCACCGGCCAGCGTGTTCATCGTGTCGATGGCATCCCAGGCCGACTTGTAGCTGATGCCGACCGCCTTGGCCGCATGCGTGATCGATCCGGTCTCGACGATGGCGCGCAGCAACTCGATCCGCGCCTTGCCGCCGAAGCTTTCGCCGCCCACGGTCAACCAGATCGCGCCACCAACTGCCAGTCGATCATTCGACTTCGTTCTCTTCCGAGCCGTCATCCCTGCTCCAGGCCGTGTCCGTCCTGGACACTCCCGGCAAGCATAGCCGAGCCGGCTTCCATCAAGTCGCTGCCGCGATCAAAGCCCGACAAAAGCCGGACTCTCGACCGCTTCGACCACGCGTCCTGCCCGGATGGAAACGACCTGGTCGGCAAGCACCCGCACGTCGTCATCGTCGTGGGTGATCATCAACATCGGGATCTTCAGTTCATGCTGCAGTTCCGACAGATCCTCCCGCAGCCGCTGTCGCAGGCCCTTGTCCAGTGCGGCGAACGGCTCGTCGAGCAGCAGGGCCTTGGGGTCGTTCATCAGCGAGCGGGCCAGCGCCGTGCGTTGCCGCTGGCCGCCCGAAATCTGGTGAGGAAAGTGTTCGGCGACCGATCGCAGATGAAAGGTATCCAGCCAGTGTTCGACACGCTGGTCGCGCAACCGGCGCGGGGGATTTGTCCAGCCCCGGGATCGGGCGAACGCGATGTTCTGCCGCACCGACAGGTGTGGAAACAAGGCGTAGTCCTGGAACACATAGGCCAGTCGCCGTTGCTGCGGCGACTTGTACAGGCCCTCGGCCGTGGCGCAGAGCGTCGTCCCGTCGATCCGCACATGGCCTCGATCGGGGCGCACGAGGCCGGCCATGACTTTCAGCGTCTGCGTCTTGCCCGCCCCGGACGGACCGAACAGCACGAGGCGCTTCGCATCGCTGCGGAAGGCGACCTGCAGGTCGAACCGTGTACTGCCGTGCTGCAGCCGCTTCGTGAAGTCGACGTCCCAGATCAAGGCAGTGGCTTCACTCGTGTCGCATCACGCGCCCGGGCGCGAGCCTGCCTGCCGCCAACAAGACCGAGATGCACACCAGCGACGTGACGACGACCAGAAAATTCGCCATGTCGTCCTGGCCCGCCTGCACGGCTTCGTAGACGGCGATCGACAGCGTCTGGGTCTTGCCGGGAATGCTGCCCGCGACCATCAGCGTTGCGCCGAATTCGCCCAGCGAACGGGCGAACGACAAGAGCAGCCCTGCCAGTACCCCGCGCCAGGCGAGCGGCAGGGAAACGCGGAAGAACACGGCCGCCTCGCCGATGCCCAGCAACCGCGCCGCGTCTTCCAATTGCGGATCGACCGTTTCGAACGCTGCACGCGCCGACTTGTAGACGAGAGGAAACGAAACGACGGTCGCAGCCATCACCGCCGCCTGCCAGGTGAAGATGAGGCGGATGCCGAAGTTCTGCAGCAGCCAGCTGCCCAGCGGGCCCTGCACGCCGATGACGACGAGCATGTAGTAACCGAGCACCGTGGGCGGCAGCACCATCGGCAGCGTGAGCAGGGCGTCGACCAGTTCCCGGCCGCGAAATCGCCAGCGCGCGATCGCGTAGCCCGTCGCGATGCCCAGGACGAGATTGAGCAGCGTCGCGAACCCGGCGACCTTGAGGGACAGCGCCAGCGCAACCGATGCGCCTTCCATCGGCACGATCGCTATCCGTCGATCCGGGGTCAGGGCTTGCCAAAGCCGAAACCACCCAGCACCGCCTGGGCCTTGGGCGTACTCAGGAATGCGACGAACTTCTGCGCCATTTCGGGATTGGGACTCGACACGATCGGTGCCGCCGGGTAGAGGACCGGCTGCCGGGTCGGCACCGTGAACGCAACCTGCACCTTGTCAGGCATCAACGCTGCATCGGTGCCATAGACGAATCCGGCATCGACCTCGGCGCGGGCCACGTAGTCGAGCGCCTGGCGCACGCTCTGTGCGCTGATCATCCGGGTCTCGAACGCGGCCCAGAGGCCTTCGGCTTCGAGCGCGCTGCGTGTGTAACGGCCCACTGGAACGCTGGCTGGATTGCCGATCGCCACGCGCCGGTAGGCGGGCTGGGTCAGATCCTTCAGGGTGGCAGGACGATCGGTCCACGACCTGGGAACGATGACCACCAGCGAATTCGCTACGAAGTCGCGCCGCTGACCTGCCCTCACCAGACCGTCTTTCAGGGCCTGGTTCATCGTTTCCTGGTCTGCACTGGCGAACACGTCGACCGGTGCGCCCTTGGCGATCTGCTGCAGCAGTGGACCGGACGCCGCGAAGTTGAACTGCACCTTCGTGCCCGGATTCTCCGCTTCGAACAACGGGCCCAGATCCTTGAAGGCATTGGTGAGACTGGCGGCAGCGGAGACCGTGAGGTCGGCGGCTTGAGCAGCAAAGGAAAGACTGGCTGCCAATACCAGCGTGATCATGCACGACAGCGGCAATTTCATGAGACAGGCTCCTCGATCGATATAAACAATTATATACGACGAATGAACCACGTCCGACTGCCACCTTGATAACGCGATTCCGTGCATGCGACCGCAGAAACCCGGTGGCACGTCATTTGGAAGTCCCGAGGGGCGCGCTAGGGATCGCGCTTCAAACAGGTCGACGCCGAGGCGATCCCGCGGCGTTGACCCGAGCCCCCGCAAGACGATGCGCCGGACCCGTCGCTCGACACTGCCTGCCCGGCGGGGTCCTATCGCCATATCGCTTGCGCAGCGTCATGTAATCAAAGCAACAACGCTTGTCGTAACTGCGACAAGAGCGACATCTGCGACAAGAACGCCACAGGGGGCGGACATGTAGCGCCGCCATGGTCCGGAACCACCGACGTCAATCGACGGGCGGTCGCAGCACGACCCGAATGTCGGCCGGCGGTGCGAAATATGGCGACGATGAAACGAGGAAATCGGCCCCCGCCCGCGCGAATTCCACCGCATTGGCCAATGTCACGCCACCGGCCGGTGCCAGCATCGGCGTCAAGCTCAGGGACGACAACGATGCGCGCAGCGCCTGCAATTGCGCTGGCGTGAATCTCTCGAGCTGCAGCACGTCGGCACCGGCCTGCGCCATGGCGATCGCATCCTCGAACGATCCGACTTCCACCACGACTCGTTTCTCGGGCTGCGCGCGGCGCAGCGAACGGATCGCGGCTGCCTGCCTTGCTGGCTCGATGAAGGACCGATGCTCAGGAAAGACGAGGAGCGTCTCGGACAGGCCAAGCCGATGCATCACGCCCCCGCCGGCACGAACGGCCTTCGCCACCCAGAAGCGAGTGCCGGGAAAGTTCTTCCTCGTGCATGCGAGCGGCACATCGAAACCCGCGGCCTTCACCGCGTCGACGATCAGCCGCGCGGCGGTCGCGATACCGGACAAGGCCTCGGCGAGGGTCTGGGCCGTCTTCCAGGCCATCAGAAGGCCCGCGGCGTCGCCTCGAGCCGTCAACAGCGTGTCCTCGCCGGCGACCGTTTCGCCCGTCCGGACGCGGATCTGCACGGTCGCGCCGCAGAGTTCGAAAAGCCTTGCCGCCTCTTCGATGCCGCACACCGCCATCGGACCCCGCGCCATGAATATGACTTCGGCAGGCTCGCCTGCGAGGCGCAATGAAGAGGTCGTCAGATCGCCGAAAGGTGCGTCCTCTTGCAGCAAGGCGACCAGGCGTGAATCGACGTCGTCGACGGACGCGCCCGGCGCGGGCCTTTCGCCGGCAGCGAAGGATCGTGCACTTGCATCGGCGTTGCTCATGTGACCTCGGAGAGGTGCTCAACGAGCATTATGAGCCGACCACGGCCAGCATCACCGCATACGCCTTGAACACGGCCGTGGCGGGCTGGCCGACCGCCAGTTCGAGTGCCGCCACCGCATCGTTGGTGACGCTGGCTGT
>JBGSTN010000897.1:0-1523 GCA_041736455.1 Burkholderiaceae bacterium
GGCCCCGGCGGGCACGACGTCCCCTGGGGCACCGGCGTCGGCCGGGCGGAGGAGTTCCTGCGCGAGATGTACCGCCTGGGCATCCGCCCGACGATGATCGGCATCGAGTACGCCCACGACTGGCTCGAGTCGATGCCGAAGATCGCCCGCTGCGCAGCGTTCATCGATCAGATCGCTCTCAATCTCGGCGGACCGCAGGCAACGGGCGAACAACCATCATGAGCACTCACCGTCGCAACCCTTTGATCGAATGCAATGGCACGACAGTCAAGGCATATGGGCGAGGTCAAGGCGCCGAACGATGGCGAGATCGCGATGGCGATCAGCTTCCACGCCGTGCGGCGCGATCAGCCGGAATTGTTTCCGATCGCCAAGAAGGTGTACGAGCAGCGGAAGTCACTGAAGTGAGCGGCATGAATCAAGCAGGCAGCATCGCGCGGAGGCTCATCGTCATGATCAAGTGTTTAGCGTGGATTGGTGTCGCTTTCGCGCTATCAACGGGGTGTGCTCGATCGACAAAGCAGGGCGCGACTCACGTCACATCTACGCAATCTCCCATGAAGCAACTCACCGCCGAGCAGTTGGCCTACATCGAATCGCTCATCGCACGCATGACGCCCGAGCAGAAAGCTGCCCAGCTGCACGGCGTGTGGCTCAGGGACCTCGTCAAGGACGGCAAGCTCGATCTGGAGGCGTGCCGCCAGCGCATCCCGCACGGCGTGGGGTTTGTCGCGCAGTTCAGCTCGTCCACCACGCTCAAGCCCGACGAACTCGCGAACGTCGTCGCCGACTTGCAGCGCTATCTGATGACCGAGATCACGCCCGGCATCCCGGCGGTATTTCAAGAAGAAGCGATCACCGGCTTCGCTGCCCGCGGCGCGACGACCTACCCCCAGCAGATCGGCATGTCGTGCACATGGAACGCAGAGCTCATCCGCGACAACGCACGCACGACCGCGATCAACATGAGGCTCGCCGGCGCGACGCAGTGCCTCTCGCCGATGCTTGATGTCATCGACAACGCCACCTGGGGCCGGGCCGAGGAAGGTTTTGGCGAAGACCCGTATCTCGTCAGCCTGCTCGGGCTGGCGTTCATCGAAGGATTGCAGGGCGACGACCTCGCCGCCGGCATCGCGACGACCGCCAAGCACTTCGCCGGTTACGGCGGGCAGAATGAAGCGATCGGCGCGTTCATGACCGACACGCTCATGCCCCACGAAGCCGCCATCCGACTCGGCAACACAGCCGCCGTCATGCCCGGGTATCACCGATTTCAAGGCGTGCCGTGTCACGTGTCGTCGTTCCTGCTCAACGATATTCTGCGCGAGCGCTGGGCGTTCGAGGGCATGGTCTGTGCCGACTTCGGCGCGGTGGGGCAGGTGCACGGCCAATTCAAGTACACCTCCGGCCCGCTCGAAACCGCGCAAGCTGCGATGCAGGTGCAGATGGATGTCGAGTTGCCGACGCGCGACGTCTTCAACGTCCTCCCGCAGGCGATGCGCGACGGCGCGATCCCGATCGAG
>JBGSTN010000933.1:0-8829 GCA_041736455.1 Burkholderiaceae bacterium
TACCTGGCTACTGGCCGCCTGCAAGGTTGCGACCTGGACCGCGTTGCCGGCAACGGCCGCCGCGCGAACCAGATCGGCCAGGTGCTCCGGCAGTCGCTTGAGTCGCCCCACCACCCAGGCTGCGAGCCAGGACGGCGTGCCTCCCTGGCCTTCCAGCCATTGTGCAAGCGAGCGCGCCGACGATGAATGGCAGAGTTCCTCGACATACAGGGGTACGCCACCGGTATGCGCATGAATGCGCTCGACGAGGAACGGATCCAGTTCCGGCAGCCACTGGTGGACCGCGCGAGTCGTGCCCTCCAGTGACAGCCGTTCGAGCACCACCCGGGGCGCGCCGGCGAACCATTGGCCGCCGTCATCGCGAGGTCGGCACGCCAGCAGGATCGCCACTCTCGGTGACAGTTCGAGCAAACCCTGAATCAGCTGCCGACTCGCGTCATCGGCCCATTGCCAATCGTCGACAATGATCGACAGTGTCTGCAAGCTCGACCAGCGATCGAAGAAGTCGAGCAATGATTCGGGTGAAGGCGACGACGGGATCTCGAGCCCGAGAGCGTCCGGCAAATTCTGGTTGCGAAGCATCTGGACGAAAGGTTGCAGTACCTCCGCAACGAGATAGCTCTCGCAGGTTCCGTACAGCACGGTGCCCGGGACACGTTGAATGACTTCGTCGAGCAACCTCGTCTTGCCCATGCCCGCCTCCGCTTCCAGCAGCATGCACGCGGCCTGGGCGGGATGCTCGTGCGCGAGGAAGTCGCGAAGCTGCCGTAGTGGTTGATCGCGGTCGATCAGCGGCGTCAACCCTCTCGAGGCGGTTGCGTCGAATCGGCGCCGCACGGCGCGACGACCGATCACGTGCAGTGTGGCCGGCACCGGACCGGGTACGTGATCGAAGAAGTTGGCGTGCGGACCCAGTGCCGCTTCATGGACGACGATCGCGTCGGGTGGTGCCGAGTCGAGCAGACCTGCCGCCGAGTTCGCCACGTCGCCGACCAGATCGAGCCGGCCTCGTTCGATGTCACCCGACGAGACCAACACCACGCCGGCGGAGATGCCGCTGCGCATTCGCGGCGTAAAGGTCTCGTCGTCGAACGGGTTGTCCAGCGCTTTCACTTGCTCATGGATTTCCAACGCTGCCTCTGCCGCACGACGCCCCCCGTCTTCGCAAGGTTCCGAGTAGCCGAAGACCAGCAATGCGCCATCACCCTGAGTGCGCAGCACCATGCCACCATGGCGCTCGGCGACGGTTCGCCAGATGAGTCGGATCTGATCGATCAACTCGGCAAGCAGTTCCGCGTCGACGCGACGTCCCAGCCGTGTCGACTCGACCAGATCGGAAAAAAGCACCGTCAAGACGAGCCGCTCACGGGGAACGGGTCCATCACGTCGCGTATCGGTTGGCTCCACGGGACCTATGGTGCCAGCATTCGTCGCCGTCCCGCCAGCGATTCGAGGAAGCTGGCCGATCACCCTGATGGGGGTCAGGTCTCTCATTTCACCGCGTGATTCGACACGGGGGAGGCGCGCGCGAACGGCGTATGATCGATTTCGCCGGCGCAATCCACCGTTAGCGTGCGCGCGTCTGCCGGCGCGGAACCGCTCTGACGAAACTGCGGGACGAGTTCGATGAATGATCAGGGCAAGACCCGATCGCCTGCGGGAGACGCGCGATGCCACTCGACACGAAAGTGGAACGCGCGCGCGTCGTGACTGACGCTCAGGTGCCGCTTGACCGTCGCTCAGCGATTGCTGATCATTCCTCAGCCATCGGCACGACGATGCGCGCTACTCGCCGTTGGCGCTGCGGACGACTCGTCCCCATTTCTGTGCGTGGTCTGAAGCGTCGGCGTGTCGCCGCGACCGCCAAGCCGCAGCACGCGCCAGAGCACGGGCAGCGCAAAGAGGGATTCTGGCCGCGCCAGCAAATGAATCACCCGAAGGAAGGCCAGCGCGACCTTGGGATCGCGTTCGGCTGCGCGGTGCACGCGAGTCACATAGGCATTGGTCAGCCGCACGCGCAGCGGCCGCGGACCCTCGACCCGGGGTATAGCCAGATCCGCGCCCACCGCGATCTGCCACGGAATGTCGACCACGCGCGAAGCTGCGCGATGAAACCGTCTCGGAAGTCCCTCGAGTCCATGGGTCAGCGCGTCACGCAACGCAATCGCCTCGCAGGCGCCGACGGTCATGCCCTGGCCGTAGATCGGATTGAAGCTCGCAAAGGAATCGCCCGCGACGATGAACCGTTCGGGGAACCGCTTCAGCGCCTCGTAGTGACGGCGCAGGCTGTATGGAAAGTGGTATGCGAGTGGCTCGCTGACCATCCGGGATTCACGCAACACCTGAAGAATTTCGGTGCAGCCGACCTGTTGTGCCCGCTCCTGCATGTCTGCCAGACTGTCGGCGGGATGATCGCCCGGATAGCCGGCAGTGCCCAGTACCCATCGATTCATCGTCCCGGGCCGTGCAGGTTCCTGGGCGATCATCGTGGCCACGCGGGGCGACTCGGCTGTGGCTGAGCAGAGTACCGCGGTCACCTCGGGCAGCTGGCCCGGTAGACGCTCGAAGTAGGCCGACACGTAGCGAATGCCGACGTTCACGCGATCCTCATGCGGCGGCTCGAATCCCCAGGTCTTCAACCACGCGGGAGTGCGCGATCCGCGGCCAGTGCAATCCAGCACCAGATCGGCAGCCAACGTCTCTTCGCGGGTCGGTTCGTCCAACGCCGCGATGCGTACACCGCAGACACGCTGGCCAGCGTTATCGAAGATTGGTTCGATCACCGTGATATTGGTGCGAACGAGCACGTTGGGCATTGCGAGCACACGGGCACGCACTTCCGCTTCGAGCGCGGGACGGCTCACGGCGATGCCGCTCTTGCCGCAATGCCCCAGGGCGAACCGTCGGCGGCCAGCCAGTATCCGCACGTTCTCATGCAGGTCTCCGCCAGTGGCACCGTGGTCCATCAGCGTGCGCGTCATGCCGGGCAACAATTCCTCGATCACTTCTCGGCCACGCGCCAACAAGGCATGCGGTTGCAGCGCCTGCGGCGTTCCTTTGCGCGACGCGGCATCCGGGGGGAGTTCATCACGCTCGAGCAACAGCACTTCGGAAAACCGTTCCGCCAGGACGCGCGCGGCGAGAAGACCCGTCAGACTGGCCCCCATGACCAGTGCCCGCTGGCCGAGCAGACGATGTTGCGCAAGCATGGAACCTCCGGATTCGCAGGACTGACCGATCGACTCGAAAGTTATCTGAAGAACTGTCGAAAGACTGCCGGGGACCGTCCCGTGTTCTGGTGATGGTCTGTCGCGATGCTGGTCGAGATCGGCCGTGATGTCGACGCAGGTCGATCGCTCATTCGGGAAGGCGCGCCGCTTCGTTCATCGGACAACCCGCCGCCGATCAACTGGGGCTGCGACGCGAGCGCGGCACATGATCTCGAATACGGCCTGCCCAAACTTCCGAACCTCACTTGACGCCCTTGGCCGGCAGTGTCCCGACGAACGCCTTGCAGCGGTGAAGCCAGAATTCGAGTTGATCCTCGGTATGGATGCCATCAGGTTCGACGTACACGTACCCCTGCATCGGCCTGCCCGTGAAATCCATCTCCCGTACATGCTTGATGCCCAGCGAATTTCGGTAGTTCTCCTTCCCGACGCGGGCCATGAGCTTGTTGCCCGAGACGCCGACGAACATGAGGCCGCGGTAGAGGAACGCGAGACCGCCGAACATCTTCTTTTCGGTGACGGCAGACTCTGCGCCCAGTGCAGTGCGGATTCGATTGGCAAGGGCTTCGTCGTACGCCATCGTCGTTGGTTCCGTTTGGCCGCGGCAATGCGCGGCATGGGACAGTCTCGACCGGTCCACTGAACGCTTCCGTCTGCGGGCGCCGTCGTCGTCAGCGGATCTGCAGCGGCGAATCGGTTCGCCGAACGGGGAGCGCGTCTGGCTGGTCGATTAAGGCCCGTGGACACGCGGCCCGCCTGGGCATGGTCGGTTTCACCAAGTGTAGCGACTTCGACAGACTGCGCCAGCTTCGCAGGACGCACGAGCGGGAGCAACACAACAGGAGCAGGAGCAGGTCGCCCACACGCTGTGACCCCACGCTTGCATGTCTATATATTTGCATACTTCAGAACAACCTGGGCCCGACATGCGAGCCACCGAAGCTGGTCGACCTGCAGCCAGACCAAAGAAGAAACCTGGCAACGATGCACGAATGGAGTTGGCCAACCGACTGTTCTTCCGGCTCTATCAATGCGCCAACATGTTGCACAAGACGGGTTCGCGCGCTGTGGAAAGCGAGGGCTTGACCACTCAGCAATGGGCAGTGCTGGGGGCGCTGTCACGGCCCGAGGCCGCGGGCGGGATGAGCGTGAACGACCTGGCCCGCTATCTGATGGTGAGCCGACAGAATCTCTCGGGCGTGCTCGGACGCATGGCGCGCGACGGGCACATCAGCATGTCGACCGACGAACTCGACCGACGCTCGCGGTTGATCAAGATGACCGACTCGGGCCGAGTCGTCTGGCTGGTCAAGGCGCAACCCAAGATCCATGCGTACTACGAGCAGGCGCTGGATGATTTCTCGATGGGCGACCTGACCCACACCCTGCACTATCTGCTCAAACTGCTCGACAACATGCAGCAGCTGGACCAGGTATCGCACGTGCCTTCCAAGCACGGCAACGATGAAGGCGTCGCCCGTCTTCCCGCCAGTTCGCGAACCCGGCGACCTCGATGATCGCCCGCGATTCGAGGGATGATTCTCCGGAATCGAAACGCTCGTACGCGCGCAACTCAGACCGGCACGTTCTTGCGGCCTGCCCTGGTGCGAGCGATGATGGTCTTCATGATCTGGGCCGTGCCGTCACCGATCTGGAAACCAAGCACGTCGCGCAGGCGCTGCTCCATGTGACCCCGGTCATAGCCGCCGTGACCGAAGCACAGCAGGCACTGGTGGATCACGTCATAGGCTAGTTTCGGACCCCACCACTTGGCCATGCCTGCCTCTGCCGAATGCGGCAAGCCTTTGTCCTTGAGCCACAGACCTTGCAGGCAAATGAGACGCGCCCCTTCGACTTCGGTATCGAATTGCGCGAGCGGATGCGTGACTCCCTGAAACGCTGAAAGGGGCTGACCGAAAGCCTGGCGTTGGGTGATGTACTCCCACGTTTCATCCAGCGCCACCCGCGCGACGGCAAGGCACTGGAGACCGATCAGCGAACGCGAGAAGTCGAAGCCCTGCATCACCTGAACGAATCCCTCGTTCTCGTCGCCCAGCCGATGGTCCACCGGTACGCGCACGTTCTCGAAGAAGATCGAACCGCGGCCGATCGCGCGTTGCCCATGACAGTCGAAACGGTTGGTGGTGAGGCCGGGCGTATCCATTGGCACCAGCAGGGCGGTCACACCCCGTGCCGCGGACTCGGGCGTACCGGTGCGGCCGAACACCACGGTGATGTCGGCCTGATCAGCGGCGGAGATGGAGGTCTTCTCGCCATTGATCACGTAGGAGTCGCCGTCGCGCTCGACCCGCAAGCGCAGATTCGCGGCATCGGAGCCGCCACGCGGTTCAGTCAAGGCGATCGCGCAGATCGCCTCGCCACTAACGATCTTCTTCAGCCAGGGAGCGACGACTCCAGGCTCACCGTACGCGGAAAGGATCTGTGTGTTGAGAGAGGCGAGCAGGTTCAGGTAGGAGAAGCTCAGGTCGGCACGGGCGATCTCTTCGTGGATCACGCCGGCGGCCAGGCAGCCCATGCCCAGGCCGCCGAACGGTTCGGGCAGTTCCGGACAGATGAACCCGAGTTCGCCCATTTCGCGCAGCAACGCGCGGTCGAGCACACGGGCCTGATCACGTGCCAGGAAACCGGGCTTGACGCGTTCGTCGGCAAAGCGGCGCACCGTCTCGGCAAGTGCCTGCAGGTCGTCGTCGATATAAGGGTTTGGATTCATCGCGGCACTCCCTGGCCTACTTCACGTACTTGCGGAACTCGGGCTTGCGCTTTTCCTTCAGGGCGTTCACGCCTTCGCGCGACTCGTCGGTGTCGTAGTAGAGCTTGAGCGCGTACATGCCAAGACCGGCGATGCCGCTCTGATGCGAGGTGTCCATGTTGAAGCTGCGCTTGGCAATCGCGATCGCGGTAGGACTTCGCTCGCAAAGTTCTTCACCCCACTTCTGGACTTCCGAGTCGAGTTGTTCATGCGGCACGCAGATGTTGGCCAGCCCCATCGCAACCGCTTCCTCACCGGAATAGCGGCGGCAGAGATACCAGATCTCGCGCGCCTTCTTTTCACCTACCACGCGGGCGAGGAAGGCCGTACCGTAGCCCGGGTCGACCGAACCCATCTTCGGGCCGACCTGGCCGAAAATCGCCTTGTCGGAACAGATCGTCAGATCGCAGATCGTGGCCAGCACATTGCCGCCACCGATGGCAAAACCCTGCACGCGCGCGATGACGGGCTTGGGTACGTCGCGGATGGCAGTGTGCAATTCTTCCATCGGCAGGCCGATGGTGCCGCGTCCGTCGTAGTTGCCGTTGTGAGCAGACTGGTCCCCACCTGTACAGAAGGCGCGATCGCCAGCGCCGGCGAGCACGATCGCACCCACGTCGCGGTCGTACCCCGCCTTGTTCAGCGCCTTGATGAGTTCATCGCAGGTCTGGCCGCGAAAGGCGTTCATCTTGTCGGGGCGATTGATGGTGATCCATGCGACGCCGTTGCGCATGTCGTACAGGATGTCTTCGAAATTCATGTCGGGTTCCTCGGGAATCTGGTGGAGAGTCGGTCTCTGCCCGGGTGTGGAGAGGGCTCAGCCGTGCATGGTCAGACCGCCGGACACGGAGATGACCTGGCCGGTGATGAAGGCGGCGTCATCGCTGCCGAAGAAGACGATGGCACCAGCGAGATCGTCGGGCTGACCCAGGCGGCCGAGCGGAATGGCGCTGCGAAAGGCTTCGAGCAGTTTGGCGGGATCGCGCGCACCCTCGGCGACACCCGCCAACAGGGCGGTATCGGTCGGACCCGGACACACCACGTTGACGGTTATGCCCTGCCTGGCGTGCTCACGAGCGAGCGTCTTGGCCAACGCCACGAGGCCGCCCTTGCATGCCGAGTACACCGCCTCACCCGACGATCCGCCGCGGGCCGCGTCGGATGCGACGTTCACGATGCGACCATAGCGGCGCTCGGCCATGCCGGGCAGCACCGCGTGCAGCATGTGCAGTGCGCCGGTCAGGTTGATGGCGATCAGCTTGTTCCACTCTTCGGGCACCGTCTTCACGAAAGGTTTGAAGATGTCCCAGCCCGCATTGTTGACGAGCACGTCTACCGGGCCCAACGCGGACTCGACGCCAGTCACTGCCGCATCGACCTGGTCACGGCGCGTGATGTCGCACTGGAACGCCTGTGCGATGCCACCGTCATTCCTGATCCGGGCGGCGGTCTGCTCGGCCGCCTCCAGATCGATGTCGAACACCGCGACCTTTGCGCCTTCCTGCGCGAAGCGACGACAGGTCGCGCCACCGATCCCGCCACCGCCGCCAGTCACGATCACACATTTGCCATCGAGATTTCGCACGTCTTGCTCCTCCGTCGTTCGGGTTCAATTCACCCTGTTAGGTAAATATATTTACTTATATTAGGCGATCGACCAGATTTTGTCATCTTCCTGTTCGACTGGGATTCCACACTCGATATCCAGGGAGCGTTCAATCCGGGTCCGAATGGAACCGGATTGATCGTTCGCGCGAATCGTGACAACTGATTGACATGATGCTGGATCTTCAGGGATGGACGTTCACGAGCGTGTGCAAAAGGCCTTCAGGTTCTTCGTCCGGGACCCCGAAACCGCGCCGCTCGCTCAGTCGAGTCGCAATGCAGCAGGGCGAGCTCCCGACTTGCGAGCGAAACGCGCCTGATACCGGTCTGTCGGTTGCCTCCGGCTTCGGCCTGTGTGTGGATCGACCGGGGCGCTTCGCACTTCAAATATCCGAGTAAAACGATCGGTCCGCAGGCCGTCGCTGACTCGATCATCCGATTGCGCTCGTCTTCGCGAATGAAAGACGAAGACCCGGCCCATTGGGTGAACGGTGTGAATGAGAAATGGGAGACCTGACCCCCAGTGGTGAATGAGAGACCTGACCCCATTCGCGAGGACTGGAGACTGCTTGACGAAATTGGTATCGTCGTACCACAATGCCACAATCACGACGTGGACATCATCGATGTAACGTCGTGTTCACTGGAGGAGACAAAGCTTGAACGGCATCCGGGCCCACCGCTGGCTGATGACTTCGGTCGATGCGCCGTTCGAACGGGCCGCGTTCGACGCGCAACCTGCGGCAGGCGGGGTCGTGGTCGGGGTGGCCGGATGCGGCGCCTCCCACTCCGACCTCGGTTCCTTCTACGACGATGTGCGAACCAATCACGCCATCAACAACTGGTTTGCCCGCCCGAGGCCTACCCCTGCGCACTCGAGCTGGCGCTGGAGGTCCGGCTGCAGATCAAGCCGTTCGTCCAATGCCATCCGCTCGACGATATCAATCCTGTGTTTGCCGCTGTCCGCCACGGTGACATCCGCACGCGCGCCGTGCTGGTACCGGCAATCCAGCCGAAGGGAGCAACGACGTGACCGACCCCGACCGTAAGCAACCGGCAATAGGCACCGAAGCCGGCCTGACCGACACGCCATCCGTTCCGCTGAAGTGCTGGGTCGAGCGTGACGGTGCGCTGCTGCGGCTGCGTCTTGCCCGGCCCAAGTCCAATCTGGTCGATGCGGCGATGATCGGCGAACTGCTGCAGGCATTCGTGGCTCACCGCAAT
>JBGSTN010000938.1:0-2835 GCA_041736455.1 Burkholderiaceae bacterium
CTCGATCGCGAGCCTGGAGTCGTCGCCGCGCGGTGCCCGGCGCCTCGAACCCCGGCGCACGGCGACTCGCGCATCGCTCTGTCATACGAATCATTTCTGTCACGACGATCTGCGGGCAATGGATGCGAGCCTCGAAGGAAACCTCTCGACCAGAAAGCGCCTCGAACGCGTGCAGGCGCGAGTCGGCGAGGTCGATGGTCCGGCATCGGCCGGCAAGGTGCTGTCCGACACTTCCGACGGATTCACCTCCATCTGCCGCTTTCCCGATCCGAACCTGCCGCCCGCAATCCGTATCGAGACCGTGATCAGTGCCGTGATGGACCTGCCTTCGCGGACGATGTGGGTCAGTTCCGCGCAGCCCAGCACCCATGAGTACCGTCCCACCGTTCTCGATGCAACCTAGCCCTCGCATCCGGACGATCATCGCAGCGAATCGAGCATGAACGACGAATCGACCAGCCCCGATCGCGACGAGCGATCCGTCGATGGTCCCGATGCCACATCGGACGACATCACCGACGACCATCACCCCGACTGTCCGCTGTGCCGCGACGATGGCGGCGAAGTCCTGTTCCGGACGCCCCGCTGGCGTGTGGTGCTGGTCCATGATCCGCAGTTTCCCGGCTTCACGCGCGTCATCTGGCATGATCATCGTCGCGAAATGACCGACCTGTCGCCGGTCGAACGCGACGAACTGATGCATGCGGTCTTTCAGGTGGAGGCGCTGATGATCCAGGTGCTCGCGCCGGACAAGGTCAATCTGGCGAGCCTGGGCAATCAGGTCGATCACGTCCATTGGCACATCATCCCGCGCTGGCGCAGCGACAGTCACTTTCCTTCGCCCATCTGGGCCGCACCGATTCCCGGGCGTAGTGCGGTGGTCGTGCTCGAGCCCGAGCGGCTCGGTGCCTGGCGACGCGCGCTGACCGGTCTGTCCGGTGCTGCCGAACTTCTCGAGCCGACAGGTCCGGACTGATCGCCTCCGACAGGCAGCGATGGGTATCGGGGTCACTGGCGATCGGCTACCATCGTGGCATGGCCGGACTCGATAACAACTCGCCCACGCCCACGCGCATCGTCGTCCATCAGCAGTCGCGTATTCTGGAGATCGAATTCGACGATCAACAGGTCTTCCGACTGCCGTTCGAGTTTCTGCGTGTGTTTTCGCCATCGGCGGAAGTGCGTGGCCACGGCCCCGGGCAGGAAACCTTGCAGACCGGCAAACGCGATGTTTCGATCGTGGCTCTCGACCCTGTCGGCAATTATGCCGTTCTGCCCCATTTCGATGACGGGCACGCGACCGGCATCTTCTCGTGGGACTACCTCCACGCGATCGGCAGCGATCAGTCGCGACTCTGGCAGGACTATCTCGACCGCCTGGCAGCCGCCAATGCCAGTCGCGATCCAGCCCATGGCAGCGCAGGCACGCAACCCGCAAACGCGGCGGCCGTCGCCGTCAGCAGCGGCAGCATCGTGCCATCGAACGCGTCGGCGTCCGACCCGGCATCTCGCACAGCGACAGAGAGGCCTGCGCCACCGTCCGTCGCACCTTCCTTCAATCCCAGATCGATCAACCGGCCCAGATGAGCAAACCTGACCAGACGCAATCGGCGGAGACGCACTTCGGCTATCGCACGGTAGCCGCCACCGAGAAGGCCGAGCGGGTCCGCGACGTATTCGAATCGGTCGCGCAGCGCTACGACGTCATGAATGACCTGATGTCGGTCGGTCTGCATCGTCTCTGGAAGGCGCACACCATTCGTCGCGCGGCAGTCCGCCCGGGAATGAAAGTCCTCGATGTGGCAGGCGGCACTGGCGACCTCGCGCGCGGGTTTGCCCGCCGTGTCGGGCCGACCGGCGAGGTCTGGCTCACCGACATCAACGGACCCATGCTGCGTCTCGGGCGCGACCGCATGCTCGACGAGGGTTTCACCTATCCAGCGGTACAGTGCGATGGCGAGAAGCTCCCCTTTCCGGCGCGGTACTTCGATCGTGTGATCGTCGCTTTCGGATTGCGCAACATGACGGACAAGTCCGCCGCGCTGAAAGAAATGCGCCGCGTCCTGAAGCCGGGTGGCAAGTTGCTCGTACTCGAGTTCTCGCACGTCTGGAAAGGACTCGAGAAGCTCTACGACCTCTATTCGTTCGAAGTGTTGCCGCGGCTGGGCCGAATGATTGCGCAGGATGAAGCCAGTTATCGTTACCTCGCCGAGTCGATTCGCATGCATCCTGATCAGGAGACGCTTGCGGACATGATGCGGGAGGCCGGTCTGGAACGCGTGACCTTCGGCAATCTATCTGCCGGTGTGGTCGCACTCCACGAAGGGGTGGCACTCGATTAAGCTTGTCGGACTTCCGGTGAGCCGGCACGTCGCACGCTGGCATGAGACGGCAAGGCTCGAAGCAAGTCGTTTCGAGCGGTGGCCCGTGGGTGACAACCAAAGGCGGCTCGTTCTGCCGGGCACGAAAAAAGCTGCGTCACAAACAGCATGATTCGGAGGAAATGCCGCGAAGCCCCGTCTTCCGGTGTTTTCGGATCATGAAAATTGTTTTGAACACCTTCTCGAGTTGACTTCCCCGGCCATGGTCCCAAGATGCCGGGTTGACGTTATCTCGCTTCTATAGGACATCGATATGAACGCCATTAATCGTTGGACCCGCTATCTGATGCTGGTCGTCGCCACGGTGTCGACCTTCGTACTGCTTGCCCCTGACGCCGAAGCACGGCGTATGGGCGGTGGACGATCGTTCGGCAAGTCACCCGACAGTATGGTCAACCGCTCGAACCCGCCGGCCAGTGCGCCGCGTTCCAACGCGACCGACGGAGCGCCCGCC
>JBGSTN010000943.1:0-1567 GCA_041736455.1 Burkholderiaceae bacterium
ACGAAGCGAACTGGGTGCCGGATCCCGACCGTTTCACGCTGATCCCGGCCAATGCGCGGCGTGCATATGCGAACCTCATCGACAAGCAGACCGCGCTGCAGGACTGGAGCGTCGCGCATCCGGTCAACGAGCTGGTGATCCGCGGCCAGGGCCTGCCCGGCATCCTGGTGAGCGGCATCGCCTGGAACTACCTCGTCGAGGCTCTCGGCGCCGAACGTCTTGCCGACTACAACGTATTGCGGATCGGCGCCTACCCGCTGCCGATCGAGAAGATCCGCAGCCTGCTCGACGCGTCGCGTGAAATCCACATCGTCGAGGAAGGCTATCCCTTCATCGAACGCTACGTCAGTGCGCTGGGCCTGATGCGCGAGCGCCGTATCCTCGGCAAGCTGACGGGCGCCCTGCCCCGCACCGGCGAACTGAGCCAGGATGCGATCAAGCGCTGCTTCGGCATCACGATGGAACCCACGCTGCAATTGCCGGGTCTGGCCGACGTTCTCGTCGGACGCCCGCCACGTCTGTGCGACAAGTGTCCGCACACCGACGCCTACATCGCGATCAAGGAAGTCATCGCCGCGCTGGGCGATGACACACGCGTGATGGGCGACATCGGCTGCTATTCGCTCGGAACGCTCGAGCCGCTGCGCGCCATTCATTCCTGCCTGTGCATGGGCTCGTCGATCGGCATGGCCATCGGTGCGGCACATGCGGGCATGTCGCCGGCGCTTTGCGTGATCGGCGACGGCACCTTCACGCACTCCGGCATGACGCCGCTGCTCGACGCGGTGCGCGAGAACGCGAACATCAAGGTCTTCATTCTCGACAACTCGATCGTCGCGATGACGGGCGGGCAACCGACGCAGGCGACCGACGAGCAGGTGGTCGATCTGGTCGCTGGCCTCGGTGTGCCGCGCGACCATATCCGGGTCGTCGAACCGACGCGCCACAAGAAGGACCACACGGTGTCCGTGATTCGCCATGAACTGGCCCACGAGGGCCTGTCGGTCATCATTGCACGCCGCGCCTGCGTGACTTATGCGAAAGAGATCAAGGCGCTCAAGCGCGCTGACGTCGGCGTGGAGGCGGAATGAACTTCGATCTGGTGCTTGCCGGTGTCGGCGGACAGGGCGTTTTGTCGATCGCCTGGGTGCTGGACCATGCCGCCCACGCCGAAGGCTGGCAGCTCAAGCAGTCGGAGGTGCATGGCATGGCGCAGCGCGGGGGCGCCGTATCTGCTTTCGTGCGCCTGTCGGACGCGCCCATTGCGAGTGATCTGATCGCTGCGGGTTCGGCAGCATTGATCGTGGCCGTGGAACCCTTGGAAGCCTTGCGCTACACGGGGCTGCTGCGCACCGATGGTTCGATCGTGACCGACGTCACGCCGATGGTCAATATCGACAACTACCCCGACCACGCGGCGATGTACGAAGTGCTGTTCGCCGCCCCCAACCTCATTGCCGTAGATGCGACGCGCCTGGCGCATGCCGCCGGTACCGTGAAGGCGCAGAACACGGTGGTCCTCGGCGCCGCCGCTGCGCTGCTGCCGTTGCCGGTCGAGGCGATCGAG
>JBGSTN010000960.1:0-1509 GCA_041736455.1 Burkholderiaceae bacterium
GACCAGCACCAGGATCGTCGCGACGAGGCCTCCCAGCGCGCGACCGTCGCGCGATTGCACCGGCATCAGAAGATGCTCCTGGCGTGGCCAGCGAACCGGCGTCTCCGGACGGGCAGATGTCGTCACGTCCGCATCCGCCGACGCATGCATGGCGACTATCAGACGCGCGTTCGACGGTGCGATGTCGGCAGGAGCCAGGAGCGGCGGATTGTCGACGTGACTGTTCCACAACAACACGCTCAACGCTCGGGCGGTCGCCACCAGCGCACAAAAACTCGATATCAGTATCGCGGTCCACAACCATCCGGACCCTGCCGTCGGCCCCAGGCTGCCGAGCACGAGTACCTTGCTGATGAAACCGGACGTCGGCGGCAGACCGACGGATGAAGTCAGCGCCCACAGCAATGCGCCGCCGATCAGGACCGGATGGGAGATCCGTCGCCCGGGTTGCAATCGATCTCCGACCACGCCGCGATGCGTACCGACCCATTCGGCGATCAGGAAGAGGGTTGCGGTCGCCACGGTGGAATGCACGAGGTAGAACATCGCCGCGGAAACATTGTCGGGCGTGCCGAGCGCGAGCGGCACGAAGAGCGTACCGATCGATACCAGCGTCAACATGGCCGCCAGTTGCCGCAGTGTCTGCGACGCGAGCACCCCTGCGGAACCGACGATCAGCGTCAACACCGCCAGTCCGAGCACCCAGGGTTGCGCGAGGTCGGCCAGCGCTGCTGCCGGCAGCGGTGCGGATCCGGTCACGTCGCCCAGATGCGGTCCGAACAGCAAAGGGAAGACACGCAGAATCGCATAGGCGCCGACCTTCGCGACGACGAGCGCGACCACCGGCGCCGCCGCGGAACCGTAGCTGGCCGGAATCCAGTAATGGAACGGTGCAAGACCGGACTTCACGAGGAACACGACGAGCAGCAGTACGCCGGCCACCGCGACGAGGCCTACATCATCGGCCGCGACACCTGCGATCACCTCGGAAAGGTGGGCCATGTTCAGCGTGCCTGTCACCGCATAGAGCAGCGACACGGCGACGAGGAATACCGCGGAGGCGGTCAGATTGATGACGACGAAATGGAAGGTCGAACCGAGTCGCTCCCTTCCACCTCCGTGCAGCAGGAGCGCATACGATGCGGCCAGCAGGACCTCGAAGAAGACGAAGAGATTGAACAGATCGCCGGTCAGGAACGCGCCTGACAGGCCCATCACCTGAAACTGCCATAACGCCTGGAACCGCCTCCCCTCGTCACTCCAGGCGGCATTGGCATACAGCAGGCCGATGACCGAAAGCCCGCTGGTCAGGAGCAGCATCACGGCGCTCAACCGGTCCAGGACGAGCACGATGCCGAACGGCGCCGCCCAGTTGCCCATCTCGTAGACCTGGATGACGCCCTCGTCGGCAACGATCATCAACCAGACACAGACGGCGAGATGCGCAAGCGCCGCCGTCAGTCCGATACCGCGACTGATGCCGCGCGACCAGCCGCCCACGGTGGCTGC
>JBGSTN010000981.1:0-2228 GCA_041736455.1 Burkholderiaceae bacterium
CCACGCTGAAGCGCCGCCAGGAACTGGCCAGTCGGCAACTCGTCTCGCCAGCCGATCTCGAAACCGCGGCATCACAGGCGAAGGAAGCGCAATCGCAGGTCGGCATCGCACGCGCGCTGATCGCCAAGAAGTCGGTGCGCGCACCGTTTTCAGGCAGACTGGGCCTGCGGCAGGTCAATCTGGGTCAGATCCTGAGCATCGGCGACCCGGTCGTGTCGCTGCAGTCGGTGGGTCCGATCAACGTCGATTTCTCGGTCCCGCAGCAGCAGCTGGCGGTGCTGCGAGTCGGCATGAAGCTGCGCCTCACGACCGACGCCGTTCCCGGTACGACCTTCGACGGGCACGTGACAGTCATCAGTCCTGAAGTCGATCCCGTCACCCGCAGCGTGCGCGTGCAGGGACAGATCGACAACCCCGACGACAAGCTGCTCGCGGGCATGTACGTGCAGGTCGAGGCGGTGCGCCCGGAATCGCGATCGGTGCTTGCCATTCCGGGCACGGCCGTCTCGTATGCCACCTTCGGCGACTCGGTATTCGTCGTCGAGGAGAAGAAGAACGAACAATCGGGCGAGACGGAGCGCGTCCTTGCGCAGCGGTTCGTGCGCCTGGGCGAACGCCGGGGCGACTTCGTCGCCGTCACCGAAGGACTGTCCGCCGGCGACCAGGTCGCGACGTCGGGCGTGTTCAAGTTGCGTTCGGGCATGCCGGTCGTCATCGACAACAAGCTCGCGCCCAAGCCTTCGCTCACGCCCGATCCCCCGCAATCCTGAGCGACGTCGATGAAGCCCTTTACCGATCTGTTCATTCGCCGCCCGGTGCTCGCGATCGTCGTGAACCTGGTGATCATCATCGCGGGCCTGCAGGCCTGGAACTCGCTGAGCGTTCGCCAGTATCCGCGCAGCGAGAACGCGGCAGTGCAGATCGCCACCATCTATGTCGGCGCCAGTGCCGAACTGGTGCGCGGTTTCGTGACCACGCCCCTCGAGCGGGCCATCGCGTCTGCCGAAGGCATCGACTATGTCGAATCGAAGAGCCTGCAGGGCTACTCGCTGATCAACGCCCGCCTCAAACTCAACTACGACACGACGAAGGCGCTGGCCGATATCACCTCGAAGGTCAATCAGGTGCGCAACGACCTGCCGACCGAGGCGCAGCTGCCTGCGATCAGCGTGCAGTCGGCCGATTCGCAGTTCGCTGCGGCCTACCTGAGCTTCTATTCCGAGATCCTTTCGCAGGAACAGATCACCGACTACCTGACCCGTGTCGCGCAGCCCCGCCTGGCGGCGATCACGGGCGTGCAGCGGATCGAGATCTTCGGCGCGCGAACCTTCGCGATGCGTGTCTGGATGAAGACCGATCGGATGGCGGCGCTCAACGTGAGCCCTTTGCAGGTGCGGCAGGCGCTCGCGGCGAACAACTATCTCGCCGCGGTGGGGAACACGAATGGCGCCCTGATCACCACCAGCCTTGCGGCCAATACCGACCTGAAGACTGTCGAGGACTTCCGGCAACTCGTGATCTACCGCAACGGGGACACGATCGTGCGACTGCAGGACGTCGCCGATGTCGATCTCGGCGCCGAGGACTACGAAACGCAGGTTCGGTATTCGGGGCAGACGGCGGTGTTCATCGGCGTGTTTCCCCAGCCGAACGCCAACATCATCGACGTGATGGACAACGTGCGCGGCGAGCTCGACCGGATCCAGGCCGATCTGCCGGCCGGCCTGAAGGCCGAGATAGGCTACGACGCCTCCGAATACGTCGCCGACGCGATCAGGGAGGTCACCAAGACGCTCTCGGAAACGCTGGCGATCGTCATCGTCGTGATCTTCCTGTTTCTCGGTTCGGTCCGATCGGTGTTCGTGCCGGTGGTCGCGATTCCGGTTTCGCTGATCGGTGCGATCTTCCTGATGCAGGTGTTCGGGTTCACGCTGAACCTGCTCACCTTGCTGGCCATCGTGCTCTCGGTCGGTATCGTGGTCGACGATGCGATCGTCATCGTCGAGAACGTCGAGCGGCATCTGAGGGAGGGGCGCACGCCGCGCGAGGCGGCGATGCTGGGCGCCCGCGAACTGATCGGGCCCGTCATCGCGATGACGATCACGCTGGTGGCCGTCTATGCACCGATCGGTCTGCAAGGCGGTCTGACCGGCGCGCTGTTTCGCGAGTTCGCGTTGACCCTCGCCGGTGCAGTGGCGATCTCGGGCGTCGTCGCGTTGACGTTGTCG
>JBGSTN010000983.1:0-9361 GCA_041736455.1 Burkholderiaceae bacterium
ATCGATCGATTCCCGCTGCGATCCATGCACCGGGTCAGCCGTTCGACGGGCGTGATCGGGCTGGCGGCCCGATGCGAGAGGCGGCCAACATGGAGGGCGCGATCAAACGCGCGCTGCGCCGATGATCCGCGTGCTGATCGCCGACGATCACGCACTCGTTCGGACGGGATTCAGGCTGCTGCTCGAAGAATCCACCGATATCGAAGTGGTGGCCGAGGCGGAAAACGGTGAACAGGCCTACAGCCGATATACCGAGTGCCAGCCCGATGTCGTGATGATGGATATCGCCATGCCCGGCATCGGTGGAATCGAGGCGATCAAGAGGATTCTCGCGCGTGATCGCAAGGCGCGAATCCTGGCGCTCTCGGCTCACGAGGATACGAGCCATCCGCGTCGGGTCCTACAGGCGGGCGCACTCGGATACCTGTCCAAACGCCAGGCGCCCGAGGTCCTGATCGATGCGATCCGCAAGATTGCGAGGGGATTGACCGTCATCGATCCGGATCTTGCGCAGCGAATGGCCATGGCGGGAATCGGGGGCGACTCGACGCCCCTGGAAGCCTTGTCGGAGCGGGAATTCGAGGTCTTCAAGAAACTGGCGCTCGGGCAGAGTGTCGGGCAGATCGCGCAGACCCTCAGTCTGTCTCCATCGACCGTGGGCACGCATCTTTATCACGTCAAGCAGAAACTCGGCGTCGCCAATCAGGCCGAGATCACGCTGCTGGCCGTGCGACATGGCGTCATCGAGCCCTGAGAAGCGACATCCATGGATGAAGTGGACGTGGTCGTGGTCGGAGCAGGGGTCGTCGGCCTCGCCGTGGCCAGGACGCTCGCGCAGCAGCAGCGCGAAGTGGTGATCATCGAGGCCGAAGATGCGATCGGCACGCAAACCAGTTCGCGTCACTCCGAGGTGATTCACGCGGGCATCTACTACCGCCACGATTCGCTGAAGGCAGCCCTTTGCGTGCGGGGCCGGCATCTGCTGTATCGATATTGCGAGGATCGCCACGTGGCGCACCGCCGTTGCGGAAAATTGATCGTTGCGACCGATGCGGGTCAGGAAGCGACGCTGGAGTCGCTTCGCCTTCATGCACTCGCCAACGGCGTCGATGACCTGCAATGGTTGACAGCGGGTCAGGTCGCGTCGCTGGAGCCTGACCTGCGGTGCACCGCTGCGCTGCTGTCGCCTTCCACCGGCATCATCGACAGCCACGCGCTGATGCTCGCGTTGCTGGGCGATGCGCAACAGGCCGGCGCGACCCTGGCCTTGCACAGTCGCGTCGACGCCGTCAGGCGTTGCGCGACCGGGATAGAAGTCATCGGCCACACGGTTGGCGCCTCCGGGGTCCCTTTCGCCTTGCAGGCGCCAGTCGTCGTCAACTGCGCAGGACACCGGGCACTGGCACTGGCCGGCACGGATGCCCCGCATGCATCCGGGCTGCCCTCGGTCGCACCGCTCGCCAAGGGCAACTATTTCAGTCTTTCAGGCCGGGCACCCTGTTCGCGGTTGATCTATCCGGTTCCCGAGCCAGGCGGCCTGGGCGTCCATCTCACGCTCGACCTCGCCGGGCGTGCTCGATTCGGCCCCGATGTGCAATGGGTCGAGCAATTCGACTACAGTGTCGACCCCGCGCGGGCCGAACACTTCTATGCCGCGATCCGCCGTTACTGGCCCGGATTGCGCGATGGTGCGCTGGCTGCCGACTATGCGGGGATTCGACCCAAGATCATGATCGACGGCGTCATCGCCGATGATTTCGTAATCGACGTACGGCGCGACGTTTCAGGTGCGACAATGGCCCAGCTCTTCGGCATCGAGTCGCCAGGTCTCACGGCGAGCCTTGCGCTTGCCGAACGGGTCGCCTCGCTGGTCTGAGCGATGCCAATGGGCATCGCCGGCGAGTCGGTCGTCGGCGATCGAACGCAATCGGCAGTTCAATGGAAGTCCTGATCATGTTCAAGCCACTGCGCATCATCCTGCTCGTGACCACGCTGCTCGGCGGTGTCGCTGGGTACGCGCCGGTGCTCGCGGCAGGGCCCGTGAGCGACCGTGATGCGCCCGGACGATCCGATGGTGCGCCGCCACCGGTCGTCACCGACACGAGCGATCATCGCATCGGCGAGGCACCCGGACCAGGCAAGGAACCGAACCCACTCAAGGCAAGCCGCAAGCACGACCGGCTGACGATCCTCGATGGCGTGGTGGTACCGGGAGACTCGAAGGTGGTGAGCATCGGCGGCACCGCACGCCGCGCTGCATCGATCCGGATGGGACCGGGCCCGGAGCATGCAATCGTCAGACGGGTGGCGCCCGGCGCGTTGTTGTTCGCCACGGCAAGGACCAGCAATGGCTGGTATCTGCTGGCCGAGGAAGGTCGCGCCTATGGCTACATTCCTGGCGAACTGTTCGCGGCGCAGCGCCGATGAGCCATTTCGTTCAGTTGGCCGGCGGCGGGTGCACGACGATCTGCGCGAACGGAATATCCCACGACTCCTGGTTGCACAGACGCACCAGAGTCCTCTGGATCATGCGCGGTACAGCCAGGTAGCTGCCTGCTGCTTCGCCGCTGAAGCTCAGGACGACCAGGTAATCGAGCGAATTGGCGGCGGCGCCGGCGAACTCGACCAGGATGTTGCTGCAATGTCCGCCGTATTCCTGCTCCGCGACCGCCGCAGCCACCGCCTGCTTCATCTTGTCCGGCACTTCGTCCAGACAGATCGCGCGATGCTGGTACCCGATGCCGAACGTGAGGGCCACCACGAAACCCTCGCGTGAAAGGTTCATCGGCGACGACGCATAGAAGACGTTTGCGGCAATGTCGGCAATGCTGCCGCCGACCCGCAACGTGACGGTATCGATCGTCTGGTTCATGACCTGCGCGAATCGACCATCGGTCATCTTGACGTAGTCGCCGCCATGGGTTGGAAACCACGGCTCACCCGCGGTGGGCCGCGAGTTCATCTTGGCGAGTTCACTGAGCTCGAGCCGCACGAATCCCTTGAGCTCCGGATTGGTCAGGATGGCGAACGCGCCCATGTCGCGAACCTGCATCGGTATGCCGTCATGGATCAGGCGTTCCTCCTCGCGCACCGCGCCGAAATCGGTCAGCAGGCGTATCTCGGCGAAATAGCGCGGCAGTGCCTGACGGATACCGATGAACAGCAGGCCGAGCGCCAGGATCGAGAGGGCGAGCAGCAGGACGTCGCTGCGGACATAGAACGTCACCAGCACGGCCACGGTCATCAGCAGCAGCGTGATCAGCCGGTTCAGGTAGTGCAGGGTGCGTTCACGTCGCCTTTTCGCCGTTCGTTTCTGGCCGCGCCTGAGCCTGCGCAGAATGGCGAACACCAGCCGCACCACCAGCCAGACGACGAAAGCCGCCAGCAGCGCGATACCTAGCGTGAGACCCCGGCCTTCCATGAACTCGTAGGCCGCAGCCGAGAACGAAGTCCATGCTTCGGTGGCGCTTTCGTCCAGCGCTGCCAATTGATATCGGGCAACGTCCAGACGGCTGTCGATGTCGACACGTCGTTGTTCCCACTGCGCATAAAGCCGCGTCAGGTCCTCGCGCACCTGGGGCATCTTCGTGGCTGCCAGTCGCTCCTGCAGCGTGTTCAGCGCACGCTCGACGATCTGCTTCTGGTTGCGCGCCGTTTCCAGTTGCCGGCGCAGTCCTTCGATGCGTCTGGGCTTCTCGGTCAGTTCCTTGAGACTGCCGAGTACCGGCTTGATGACATCCAGCAGTTCCGCCTGCCAGTCGTAGGGCTTCTCTTCCGCCGGGTTCAGGATCGACGTGTCCAGCCCGCCGAGCGCCAACTGCTCGAACGACGATCGCATCTGACCGAGTTCGCGATTGACGATCTCGAGCGCACTGATCTCCTCGTCGGAAAGCTCCGCCTTCGAGCGGCCCCGCATCGTCCTGCGCAAGGTTTCCAAGGCCTTTTCGCGTGCCTCGATCTGCTGGCCGAGTTCGGCCAGTCGGGCGATCGCTTCGGCCTGTTCGAGCCCCGGGGACTCATCGGCAGGGGTCTGGATCGACGACGGTACGTCGGCAGGTTTGCGTCCCCGCTCTGCCTCGTTGCCATTGGTCGCGCCGGTCACTGCGACTTCGTTGCCGGGCTTCGCTCCCTCCGTCGCCTGTGCGTGGGCCGATGGAACGAGTGCGACAGACAGCAAGCCGGTCGTGACGATAGCGATTGCCGCGGCGTGAAAGAGAGCCAGGAAACGGACCGGGCGGGGAGCGGAAGGGGACGAAGGAGAGCTTTGTCTTGTCGATGTCATCGCGACATCCTAATTGAACTGGCTGCAGCGTTCCAATCCGAGGGCCGCCTGCCACCCGATCGCCCCACGAGGTACAGCCGGCGGGCTTCTTGGCTGCGCGACGCATGCCATCGACGCAAATGCGAAGCACAGGCACGCGAGTTGCCAGCAGTACGTCGAGAACCATGGTTCTATGGTGTCAACAACAAACAGAAGCGAGCGGAGCTCACATGATCGAATCCATCATTTCACAGCCATCTCGAATCGCGGCGTTGCTTGCGACGGCGGTCGCGCTGACAGCATGCGGCAGCGTGCCCAAACCCGAGTCCGAGGTATCGTCCGCGCGTACCTCCATCGAAGGCGCCCGGCAAGCTGGCGCAAGTGAGTTTGCGGCAGTCCCGTTGCAGCGGGCCCGCGAAGAACTCGATCGCGCCGAGCAGGCGATGCGTGACGAAGAATATCTGGAGGCGCGCCAATCAGCCGAGCGTGCATCCGCCGATGCGGAACTGGCTCAAGCGCAGGCCGAAAAAGCCAAGGCGCAAAAGGCCGCAATGGAGGTCCAGCAGAGTCTGGACACCCTGCGCCAGGAAAGCCGCCGCAAGATCAACTAGGAGAATTCGTATGAGCATGAAGACAATCACGTCGAAGGCCGCGGCTATCGGAAGCGTTTCGGTCATTCTGGCCGCGTGCGCTTCGACACCGGCGCCGAACGACAATCTCGAGCGTGCCCGGATGGAGTATCAGCAGCTGCGACAAAGCCCGGGCGCCAGCCAGTTGGCAGGTGTACAACTCGAGCAGGCGGACAAGGCTTTCGAGAGGGCCGATGGCGCGTGGCGCAATGACGAGGACAAGCCGATCGTCGACCATCTCGCGACACTGGCCGAGCGTCGTGCGCAGATTGCACAGGCAGTCCTCGACCGGCGTCAGGCTGAGCAGCAGGTCGAGCAGGCAAGCGCTGCGCGCAACGCCGTGTTGCTCGAGAGTCGGGAACTGCAGGTGCAACAGGCGCAGGCCGGCCAAGCGACGGCGCAGCGTCAGAACGACCAGCTGCGTACGCAAGTCGAGCGTTCCGAAGACAAGGTTACTCAACTCAACGAACAGATGCGCGAGATGTCGGCTCAGCAGACCGATCGCGGCATGGTCGTGACCCTGGACGGCGTCCTCTTCGCCACGGGCAGCAGTGATCTGAAGTCGGGCGCCGATCGCAAGATCGACCGCTTGGCGGAAATCCTTCGGGACAGCCCGGATCGGCAATTGCTCGTCGAAGGGTTCACTGATTCTACGGGAAGCTCGCAACTCAATCGTCAGCTCTCTCAGGAGCGCGCTGACGCGGTGATGTTCGAATTGATCCGAAAGGGCGTCGCGAGGGACAGGATCCGTTCGCGCGGTCTGGGCGAAGAGTACCCGGTTGCCAGCAACGACACCGATGAGGGCCGTCAACAGAATCGTCGTGTCGAACTGATCGTGTCCAATGCCGGCGAAGCGGTGTCGGAACGTGGCAGGTCGGCACAGCGCAACTGACGCGATGCCTCGAATCGGGATCCGGTCTGACGACCGGGTCCTGGAAACGAGTGATCCTTCGATGCCCGCCCCGATCCGATTGCCGGATCGGGGCGGGCATCGATTCTTCAGGTCTCGCCGTACGTGCGCAGGCGGTTGTACAGCGTCTTCACGCTGATCCCCAGCTTGACGGCGGCCTTTTCCTTGATGCCGCCGCAAGCACGCAGTGTGGCCTCGATGACGAGACGTTCCGAGTCGGCAAGCGACGTGCCGATCGGAATGATCACGCAATCGGCATCGATCTCATCGACGGAACCGATTGCCGCGCCCGCCGTCGCCAATGCCAGCGGATCCTCGCGCGGTCTCGATTCCCCCGACCCATTCGGTGCCGAAAGCTCCGTCCTGTTGTCGTACTCGCCGCCCGCCCGTCCCGATCGCGGCAGCGCGATGTGGGTGATCTCGGCACCGTCGGCCATCACCGCGGCGCGCTGGATCAGGTTGCGCAGTTCCCGCACGTTGCCGGGAAAGCTGTAGTCGGACAGCTCCTCCAGTGCACTGCGGGAAATGCTCAAGCTGCGATTTTCGCTTTCGGCGATCTGGCTGACGATCAATTCGGCAATACAAGGGATGTCTTCGCGACGGTCGCGCAACGGTGGCAACAGGATCTGGAAGACGTTCAGGCGGTAGTACAGGTCTTCGCGCAGGATACTCGTCTCGACCGCTTCGACCGGATTCCGGTTGGTGGCCGCGACGATCCGGACATCGGCATACTGCGTCGCCGTCGATCCGACCCGATTGAAAGTGCCGGTCTCGAGCACCCGCAGAAGCCGCACCTGGAGATCCATCGGCATTTCGGTCACTTCATCGAGAAACAGCGTGCCTCCGTCCGCCTGTTCGAAAATCCCCTTGTGCTGCTTGATGGCACCGGTGAAGCTGCCCTTCTCGTGGCCGAACAACTCGCTTTCGATCAACTGGGCTGAAATCGCGCCGCAGTTCAAGGCCTTGAACGGACCCGAACGACGTCGACTGCTGCGATGGATCTGCTGTGCCACCAGTTCCTTTCCCGTACCGCTTTCGCCGACGACCAGCACGCTGACCGAGGTACGCGACACCTTGTCGATCTGGGCATACACGGCTCGCATCGGGGCAGAGTCCCCACGCATCAGCCTCGAACTGCCGGACGGCCGGCGACGCAGCGCGAGGTTCGACTCGGCCAGCGTGGATGTCTCAGTCGCGGCCGTGAATCCGGCCGAAGCCCGTTCGCGGGCATCCGACTCGGTCGCGTCCGTGTCCGGCATTTCGGTCGCAGCGTCGTCCTCATCGTCGTTTTCGGCCATTGCCCGCGCAACGACGCGGCTCAGCAGCGCTGATGAAACCGGCTTGACCAGGTAATCGACCGCGCCGAGCCGAAGCGCCTGCACGGACGTTTCGACACTCGCGTGGCCGGTCATCAGGATGATCTCGGCCTTGCCGCGCAACTGGGCATCGTCGAAAAGGTCGAGACCGGAGCCATCGGGCAGACGAAGGTCCAGCAGGATGACGTTCGGTTGATGCAACACCATTTGCTGGCGGGCATCGGCGAGACTGTTGGCGGCGGACGTGGCATATCCGTCTGATTCCAACATTGCCGTGAGCCGGTCTGCCGCGTCCTGATCATCTTCGACGATCAATATCTTTTTCATCCGCGTATGCGGCATGGATGTTCCGTTATCACTGGTGAAATCTTCAAGAGCCGGATTGTGCCTGATGCGATTCACGCCTGGCACACGGCGCAGCGCGCCGTAGGGGCGACTCCGCTGCTCGAATCCCGAACGATGTAGGGCCGCGCCATACCGGGATCACTGCCGGACACGGGTCCCGGACCCCGGGCGATCGCGGACCGGGAATCCGCATACCTCTCGCCGCAACGGCGCCGGGCGACTCTCGGCTTTCCGGTCAGTTTGGGCAGGACCAGGAAGTACTTACCGGACAACTGCCCGACATCGCATGAAAAAAACATTCGAATCAATGACTTAAGTGATGGCATGTACCTTGCTTATAACGCTGTTGCGTGTACCGCCGATGGCGGAGATAAGAAAATCCAAAAGGAGTACCCAGCATGAAGTCAGGTCTCGTGATGAATCAAGGTCGGCAGCTGACGGTCGGCCCGATGCTGCAAAGATCTCTTCACTTTCTCCAGCTGAACGCCATCGAATTCGCGCAGGAAGTCAACGCCTTGCTCGATTCGAATCCGCTGCTCGAGGCCGACGAGTCATCCGTGACGGGAAACGTCGAGATACCAGCGGATATCGCCTATGATTCCCGCGCCCTCGACGAATCGTCGCACGATGCCCGCGACGGCGCTGCCGAAACCCTCGCCAGTTCCGGAAGTTTCGAGTCGTGGGGGCAGCCGGGCAGGCATCGCGACGGTGAACAGATAGGCGATTGGGTCGATGCGATCCCTCAAGGGGAAGATCTGCGAGATCACCTCAAGCTGCAGATTGCGGAAATGCGCCTCGATTCCAGATTGCGCGTTGCCTGCGCCGCCATCATCGACAGCCTCGACGAGCGCGGCTATCTCGAGGAAACCGTCGACCAGTTGCGGGAAGGGTTCGCAGAATCCGGTTTGCGGTTGACCCGCTCGGACCTGAACGAAGCGGTCGCGATCGTCCGGCAACTCGAACCGATCGGCATGGCCGCGAAGGACTTGCCGGACTGTCTGTCCATGCAGCTCGCCCAGATGGGCGACGACGATCCCGCTGTCGTCGTCGCGAGAAAGATGGTCGCCGATTATCTCGACCTGCTCGGCCAGTCGAATTTTCGTCAGATCGGCGTGCGGCTGGACTGTAGCGAGGAACTGCTGCGGGAAGCCGTTACCGTGATCCAGCACCTGGATCCCGTGCCGGGCCGGCGATTCGACAACAGCCGCGTGGAGTTCGTGGTGCCTGATGTCACCGTCGTGAAAGCCGGCAAGCGCTGGGTCGCGATTCCGACCGTCGGCGCTTCGCCCAACATCCGCCTGAACGAATCGTATGCGTCCATTCTCAACGATCACAAGGAGTCCGCCGGTTCGACCGGCCTGAGGGAAAAACTGCAGGAAGCACGCTGGTTGATGCGCAGCATCGAGCAGCGGAACCGGACGATTCTCGCGGTCGGCAATGCGATCGTCGAGCGTCAGCAGGGCTACTTCAATTACGGCGACATCGCGCTCACGCCGATGACGCTGGCGGACATCGCTGCCGACGTCAGTGCGCACGAGTCGACGATCTCCCGCGTCGTCACCAGCAAATACCTGCAATGTGCGACCGGGCTCAAGCCGATGAAGATGTTCTTCAGCAGCCATGTCCATACCAAGGCAGGCGCGACCTGCTCGGCATCCGCCGTCAAGGCGATGATCCAGCGAATCATCGAGAACGAACCGGTGGAAAGCCCGATCTCCGACCACAAGCTGGCCGACCTGTTGTCCGGCCGTGGCGTCCAGATCGCTCGGCGAACCGTCAGCAAGTATCGGATGGCGATGGGCATCCAGGCCTACGAGTTGCGTCGCTGATGCGTTTCGCGGCCGGGCCGTCCGGACCCCGGGTACCGCTGCAGCAGTTTCCTGAACGGTCGCTGCAGCGG
>JBGSTN010001015.1:0-1721 GCA_041736455.1 Burkholderiaceae bacterium
CGATCGCGTGCTGATCGAAACGAGTGGGCACGCCGTGCCCTGCGCGGTTGCCTGCCAGCTGAACGACGAACGGTTGCGCAATCCGCGCTATCGCGTCGAGCTTGTCGTCACCGTGTTCGATATTCGTTCGGGCCCGTTGCCGGTCGGGACCGAAGATCCGGGTGCGCTGCAGATCGCGCAGGCGGATCTCGTCATCCTCGCTGGTACCGCGGCCGAGGTGATCGATACGGTATTGCTGGCCCGCGTGCGTTCGCTGAACGCGGATGCGACGGTCCGGGCGGCGGCATCGGCTGCGCTGGAAGTTGCCGCGATGGCGGGTGCATCGCCGGCATCACCGACGACGGCTGGCACCTGACTGATCAATGGCCGAACAGGACCAGAGCCCAGACGACGATCGCCATGACGATCGCCAGCAGCACGGCTGCGCTTCCCAGGTCCTTCGACGCTTTCGACAGCGGGTGCAATTCGAACGAGATTCGATCGATGGCCACTTCGATCGCCGTATTCAATGTCTCGACGATCATCACGGCGAACAGACTGGCAATCAGGACGACGCGCTCCACGGTGCCATCACCCAACCACAGCGCCAACGGTGCAAGCACGAGAAAGAGGGCTGCTTCGACACGGAAGGCTTCCTGGCTCCATAGAACCGACAATCCGCCCAGCGAGTGTCGCGTCGCGTCGACCAGGCGCCGGCCGATGAAACCTGTTATTGCATTCGAGTGTTGTGTGTTCATGCGGCAGCGGTGGTCCATGCGGTCGTTTCGGCGGATTATGCGGCAGTGCGTGTCCGGCCGTGGTCTTCATGCAGGGGGGCTCCGTGCGCGTTACCATCCGGCCTCGCTACCCGTCCGCCCCGAAATCGCCAGGAGCGTCAATCATGCATGCATCGCTCGTCGTGCCAGCCTCCCTCGTTTCCCCCGCACAGATCGGGGCGCCATCCGACATGCGTGTACCCGATTGGCTGGGTCGATCGTGGCAACGTTGCATGGCGGCCGGCACGGCCTGGAATGAACCGTTGGTGTTCCAGGAAGTGTCGCGGCCGGCAATCGACGAAGCGCTGGATCGCAGTGCCGGCCTCATTGCCGCCAGCGGTCCCACCATGCTTCATCTGGCACGCGCCGTCGCCGCGCTTCGCCATTCGGTCATCGTCACCGACTGCCGCGGTATCGTCGTCTCGGTCGCAGGTGACATCGCCGGCAACGGTCCGGCTCTGCAGGCGGCGGCGCGCCTGGGCGTCGATCTTTCCGAGCAGGGTATCGGTACCGCATCGATCGGTTCGGTCCTGTTCGACCATGCTGCCGTGAGCGTTCGCGGCGACGAGCATTATCGGCGTGACATGCGCGTGTTCAATTGTGCAGCGGCGCCCTTGTTCGATCTGCAAGGCGAGTTGATCGGTGTGCTCGACGTGTCCAGTGACGTCGTGCCGGACGGTCCACGATTGACCCGGCTGGTCTCGGCCGCGTCGCGCGACATTCAGGCGCGTCTGTTCGAACATCAGTTCGGCAACGCGTATGTGATCCGGATCAACTGGCATCCTGACGAGGTCGGTTCGGCCGACGATGCGATGATCGGGCTCGATGACGATGGTTCGATCATCGCCGCGAATGACGCGGCGAGGGAACTCTGGCCACGCCTGCACCGCACCGTCGTCGACTGCGACGGCAACCTATTTGAGGCTCTCGGCACGGTCGTGCAGCACGCCACGCGTCTGCTCGACG
>JBGSTN010000007.1:0-10771 GCA_041736455.1 Burkholderiaceae bacterium
CGGCGCAGCGCCACCGCGCAGGACGAAGGCCGCCGGTAGCGCAAGCAACACCAGCAGCCCCATCAGTTGCATCGCGCTCGCCCAGCCGACCGATAGCAGCAGAGCGCCAGCCACCGGTGCCATCACGAACTGGCCCGCCGAACCCCCGGCGTTCACGATACCGGTGGCCAGTCCTCGTGACTCGGCGGGAATCAATCTCGCGGTCGTCGCCATCAGTACCGCAGGCCCTGCCATGCCGGCACCGCCAGCGGCGAGCACGCCGATGGTCAATATCAGCCCGGCCGTGCTGGTCATGAACGGCGTGAGGAAAGTGCCCAGCGCGACCAGCGCCACCCCGGTGACGAGCACCCGTCCCGCCCCGACACGATCGGCGATCGCGCCGGCGAACGGTTGCGTGATTCCCCACCAGAGTTGACCGAAAGCGAAAGCCAGGCTGATCTGTCCGAGGCCGAGATGCGTTGCCGAATTGAGGTCACCCAGGAACAGGCCCATGGACTGCCGAGAGCCCATCGTCAAGGCAAAGGTGCCCGCCGAAGCTAGCAGGACGACCCATACCGCCCATAGCCGGGGCGCATCGGCAGCGGGACTAGTCATCGAACTCTCCTTCCTGGTCCGCCAGAAGATCCAGCGATTGATCGATCAGTGCATGCAGGGCGAGCACGCGGGGCAAGCCCAGCTTCTCGTTCAATGACGCCTGGGCCACGCGCCAGTGGCGCTGTGCTTCGGTACGCTTGAGGCGCCCGGACTCGGTGATGCGGACGAGGCGACTTCGACCATCGTCGCCCTCGCCCACCTCGACCCAGCCGGCGGCCTGCAGTGGCTTCAGATTGCGTGTCAGCGTCGAGGCGTCCATCGTCATCGCGCGCGCCAGGTCGCCGGGCCGCAGTGGTCCGAGTTTCAGCACATGCGACAACAGCGAGTACTGCGTGGTCTTCAGCCCGCACTTGCCGACCTCGACGTCGTAGTGGCTGGAGACGAGCCGCAGCAACTGGCGCAGCCTGAAATTGGTGCAGCCGCGCGGCCGCTCGACCGCACGATCGGGATCTCTCTTGTTCATGCAAACGATTGTATCTACAATCATTGCAATTGCAATCGAAAAGGAACCCGGATGGACACCGACGCGGTCGCCAGGCAATGGCAAGACGAACTCGCTGCCGTGATGCAGCGGGCCGAAGCACGAGGGTCGGCCCCCGGTCTTGCTCATCCGGACAGCGTGTCGGGCAAGTCTGGTCTGGAAGTCATGCAGGCGATGCTTGCGGGTGAACTGCCCTACCCGCACATCATGGAGACACTCGATTTCGGGCTCGTCGAAGTCGGTGAGGGCCGGGCCGTTTTCCAGGGCACGCCGCAGCTCAAGCACTACAACCCGCTCGGCAGCGTTCACGGCGGCTGGTACGCAACCCTGCTCGATTCAGCGCTCGGCTGTGCGGTACATACCTCGATACCGGCGGGCTGCGGCTACACCACCGCGGAGCTCAGCGTCAACATCGTGCGCGCCGCGTCGATGAAAAGCGGGCCACTGCGCGCAATCGGCACCGTGATCCACTGCGGCCGGCAACTTGCTACCGCCGAGGCTCGCCTTGTCGGGGCGGACGGCAAGCTCTACGCACACGGCACCACGACCTGCCTGGTCTTCGAGAACAAACCGCGCTGAATATCGGAGCGGGAGAAGCAACGGGTCAGCCGGCCGCGTGCAGGCTCCGTCCATGCATCGAGCGGGGCCGCCTATCGACGCGATCGGGCCGGATCCAGCGGCACGCGACTCATGCGCGCTCGCAACTCGCGAACACCCTGGAACATGTCCGTCGCCGCCAATGCAATGCCGATGAACGCGATGACCAGCAATGCGTACTCGCCTCTCAGTTTGAAGAGGACCGGTGCCAGAAAGGCGATCAGCAGCGCAACACCGCTCAATCCGTAGAGCATCTTCATCGTGGTCTTTCTCCATGGTCGTCCAGGGCCGCCGCCGATACACGGCGAACCAGCCAGTTTGCCGTACGAAGCAGGCGGCCGTCCTGGCCTCTCGCGCCGACCAGTTGCACGCCGTTCGGCATGCCGTCTTCACTGCTCAGCAACGGCAGGCTGATCGCCGGCAGGCCGAGCAAGCTGGCGAAGCTGCAAAAGACCGGGTCGCCGGTGGCGCCCAGCCCACGGGGCGCCGGTCCAGGCGCGCTCGGCAGAAGCAACGCGTCGAAGCTTTCGAAGATTTCGTCGATCGTCCCGGCGAACCGATCGGCCAGTGCCAGTGCGCTCAGATAGTCGGTCGCAGACGTTCCGGCACCCCTGGCGATGAGACTCAACAACTGCTCGCTCATGCGTTGCGCGCCATGCAGGTGGTCGCGCTGCAGGTTGAACGCGATCTCGGTCTGCATGATGGTGGCCAGCCACGCGTTGACATGGGCGACACCCTCGCCGAGATCGACTTCGCTGATCTGCTTGCCGAGTACCTCGCCGAGTTCCGCGAAGGCTTCGTTGGTCTGATCGTCCGCCCGCGAGGAGAGCGACGAGACCAGTCGCCCGAAGATCGGCGGCATCGGCGGCTCGGCAGCAGCCAGTCGCACCAGCCCCGGGACGACGCAGCGACGGGTATCCGGATCGTTCGCGTCGATACCGGTCAGGCATTCGGCGATCAGCGCAGCGTCGTCGACGCTGCGTGCAAACACACCCACCTGGTCGAGACGCCGGGAGGTGCGCAACACGCCGTGCCGCGAGATGGTGCCGAAGCTGGGCTTGAATCCGACGACGCCGCAAAAGGCAGCGGGCCGGATGACCGAACCATTGGTCTGTGTGCCGACCCCCAGCGGGGTCATCATGCTCGCCACCGCGGCTGCCGAACCACTGGACGATCCGCCGGGCGTGTGTTCGGGATTGTGCGGGTTGCGGGTCTTGCCGGGCGTGAAATAGGCGAACTCGGTCGTGACCGACTTGCCCATGATGATCGCGCCGGCCGCACGCAGCCGCGCGACCAATGTCGCATCGGCATCGGGACGACGGCCTTCGTGCAGGACGGTGCCGTCTTCGGTGGGCAGATCCCCGGTGTCGATGTTGTCCTTGATCGCAACGGGTACGCCATGCAGCGGCCCCATCGTTTCGCCGCGCTTCCTGGCCTCGTCCAGCGACCGGGCCTGGGCCAGCACGCTGGCATGGTCGATACAGGTCCAGGCCTGGACCGTCGGCTCGATGGCGTCGATTCGATCGAGACAGGCCTGCGCGACCTCGGTCGCACTGCAGGATCCGTTCACGATCGCCGTGACGATCGCATTTGCGCCGGGTAGCGGCGGCAGTCCACTCGCAGCGCTCATGCTCATCGTCCGTAGATCGCGTCAGGCAGCCAGAAGACCAGTTGCGGGAACACGTAGACGAGCAGCATCGTGACGAACACCAGCAACAGGAACGGCATGCACCCCTGGAATATCGTGACCAGTTGCACACTCTTCGGCGCGACCCCCTTGAGGTAATACGCCGACATCGCCATTGGTGGAGTCAGGAACGAAGTCTGCAGGTTGAGCGCGACCAGGATGCCGAACATGATCGGGTCGACGTTGAAGTGCGGCAGCAGCGGCAGGAAGATCGGCACGAAGATGATGATGATCTCGCTCCATTCGAGCGGCCAGCCAAGCAGGAAAATGATGGCCTGGGCGAGCAGCAGGAACGTGACCGTATTCAGCGGCAGGCCGAGCACGAACTCCTTGATGATGCCTTCGCCGCCGAGATACGAGAATACCGACGAGAAGGTCCACGACCCCACGAAGAGGAAACAGACCATCGCCGACGTGCGGGCCGTCAGATAGACGGCTTCCTGCAGCCGGGTCCATGTCAGCGCGCGATAGACTGTGGCCAGCAGCAACCCGCCCATCGCGCCGACCGCCGCGGCTTCGGTCGGTGTTGCCAGACCGAAAAGGATCGAACCAAGCACCGAAAGGATCAGCAACGCCAGTGGCAGGAAGGCCTTCACGAGCAGCATCACCACATGAAGGACCGGTACGTTGGTCTCTTCCCTGCTGGGTGGCGGCGCCAGACTCGGATTCATCCAGGTGCGCGTAATCACATACACCGTGTACAGCCCCGCGAGCAGAAAGCCGGGAATCAGCGCCGCGGCGTACATCTTGACGACCGATACCGCGGATGTCGCCGAAT
Organism: Burkholderiaceae bacterium; assembly: GCA_041736455.1. Classification (GTDB taxonomy): domain Bacteria; phylum Pseudomonadota; class Gammaproteobacteria; order Burkholderiales; family Burkholderiaceae_E; genus JAUIAI01. The sequence continues at coordinate 4,138 of JBGSTN010000007.1, forward strand.
AGACGATCAACATGATCGACGGCGGAATCAGGATACCGAGCGTACCGCCCGCGCAGATCACCCCCGAACTGAGCTTCTCGTCGTATCCGCTCTTGAGCATGGTCGGCAGTGCGAGCAGGCCCATCAAGGTGACGACCGCGCCGACGATACCGGTGGCTGTCGCAAACAGCGCGCAGGTGACCAGTGCGGCGACCGCGAGAGAGCCGGGCACGCCGCGCAGCGCAAGCCGCAGGCTCTGGAAGAGCTTGTCGAGAATGTTCGACCGCTCGATCACATAGCCCATGAAAAGAAACAGCGGCACCGCGACCAGGATATCGCTGTTCATCACGGAGAACGTGTTCTGCGTGAACAGATAGAAGACGCGATTGTCGAAGAAACTCTGATCGGGCTGGAAATACGCGTAGTAGCCGAAGCCGACGCCCATCGCCATCAGCGTGAAGGCGATCGGGAACCCGAGCAGGATCACGAAGATGAACAGGCCCAGCATGAACAGGGCGATGACGGGATCGCTCATCGCGATTCTCCGACCGTCGACTTGGCGAGTTCGATTTCCATCTCCTCGACGTCGTGCAGTCGCTCCGGCCAATGGCCTTCGCGCATGCACACGATGCATCGCGCCACTTCCGCCATCCCCTGCAGGGTCAGGAATACGCCGGCGACGGGAATCAGCGTCTTCAATGGCCAGATCGGTATGCCGGCAGGGCTGTTGACACTGACTTCGCTGACCCGGATCGCGTCGGCGGCATAACCGTAACCGGAGATCACCAGCGCCAGCACGCCGGGAAAGTAGAAGATGAAATAGAGGACGAATTCCAGGCGGGCCTGCGTGACCGGCCGCCATTGGCGGTAGAAGACGTCTCCACGCACATGCCCGTTGCGCGACAGCGTGTAGGCGCCCGACATCATGAAGAGCGCGCCATAGAGCATGTAGCTCATGTCGAATGCCCAGCTGGTCGGGTCGTTGAGGGCATACCGCACGAACACTTCATAACAGGTGCCGAGCGTGAGGATGACGATCGTCCATGCAAAGGCATGGCCGATCGACTTGTTGAGTTGATCGATCGCGTTGATGAAGGTTCGCAATGTCTTCTGCCAAAAAAAGATGCCGTCCGCCGGCGAAGTGGAGTGACGGCGGCGAAGGCGGTATGCCCTGGTTTGCGCACACACGCATGTGCTTAACACCGGTACGCCGGAAGAGCGCCGGGCCGTAACGTGCATCGGCCGGCGATCAGCCGATCGTCCAGCGCAGGCTGGGCGATCGGCTCAGGTAAAACACACTCGGACGATCAGACGCTCAGACAGGCAGCTTTTCACCGAAGACGTGCTCGTAGCCGCCGCGGTAATCGGCCTCGTTCATGAAATGGTAGAACGCGACGCGTTTGGCCCAGGCCTTCTGTGAAGCGACGACCTTGGCGAAGAACGGGTCTTCGTCTGACAGCCGCTTGCTGATGACATCCCATGCCTGGAGCTGCGCCGTGAAGACATCCTTGGGCGTGCGAACGACATTGACCTTGTCCTTCTCGATCAGCTTCTGCAGATCTTTCGAGTAGTTGTCCATCGCAGTCCACCAGTTGGATGCACTGGCGGCCTCGACACCGTACTGCAGGATCGCCTGCAGGTCCTTGGGCAGTGAATCCCATTTCTTCTTGTTGAAGATGATTTCGAAGAACTCCATCGCCTGATGGAAGCTGCCCATCATGTAGTTCTTGACGACGTCCTGAGCGCCGAAACGGCTGTCCGAAGTCGGGTTGTTGAACTCGAACGCATCGATCACGCCACGCTCGAGCGCAGGGATGATCTCGCCGCCGGGCAACTGGGTGACGCGAGCACCCATCTCCTGCATCAGGTCGGCCGCCAGCCCCACGGTGCGGTACTTGAGACCTTTGATGTCGGCTGCGCTCGTGACGGGCTTCCTGAACCAGCCCAGCGGCTGCGTCGGCATCGGCATTGCGAAGAAGCCGACGACATTGAGCTGAAGCTTCTGGAGCAGTTCGCGGTAGAGTTCCAGGCCGCCGCCGCGATAGATCCAGGCGAGCGTCTGGTGAGCGTCGGCGCCGTTGATGGGGCCCGAACCGAACAGCGAAGCCACCTTGCTCTTGCCGTACCAGTACACGGGGACCGTGTGACCGGCATCGAGCACGCCTTTGTTGACCGCGTCCATCACTTCGAAGGGTTTGACGACTGCGCCGCCGACCAGGAAATCGATGCGCAAGCGTCCGCCCGACATTTCGTTGACCCGCTTCACGTATTCCTCGGCCATCTCGTTGAAGATGTCCTTCGCGCCCCACGAACCCTGCATCTTGATGACGATGGGCGACTGGGTGCGACCGATCATCGGGGCCGCCAGCGCACTCGCACCGACGATGGCCGAGCCTGTCATGAAGCGCCTTCGTCTGGGTTGGGTCTTGGCTGATTCGAGGCTGGTTGCTTCTTGGCCGACGATTGCCACGGACTTGCCTTCAACGGTTGATCGTTGATCCATTCGAGTCTCCGTACTGGGTTTTATTTCGAACTGCATTTTCGGGTGGTGATCTGCCGCAAGTCTATCGATAGGAGAAACGTCACACAACTGCCCTTCGCCATTGTGAAACGCCAATCCGTGATGAAAGACACGCGAACACGACAGATCATGCTGACGCGAGGTCGATGAGGACAATGCCAGACCGAAAGCGATTCGAGTCCGGTGAGTCGCACGGCGATGAATCGTCCGAAATGGAATTTGTCCCTTGAAAGTTCACGATCGTTTGCATCGAAACGAACTTTCTTCGCTCTTGGCGTCTTCTCGCCTATGGCCAAGAAATTCTCGCCATGCGGCAAAATGAGTATAACGCCTCCGGACGCCCTGTCCGTTTTGTATTCGACGCCCTTGAAGACATGACTGCGTTGACTGAATTGGCAAGCAATTGCTGCACCGCAACGTCGTGACACGCAGCGGACGAACGAACGTCCGACGGTGCGGCAAACGAACGAACGGCCGACGTCGCGAGACGTCAGCCGTTGGAAGCGCGCTGCAATTCGATCACTGCTTGCCGGATCGGCGTCCGAGACGCCCGGTCGTGAAGTATCGTCCTAGAACGCCTTGCCGACCGAAAACACCAAACCGTTCTCGCCCAGGCCCACGGTTCTTCCGGCCTGGTTGGTCGCGTCCCGATCGACGTCGGTACCGTAGAACGACGCACCGAAATCGAATCCGCGCCAGGCCTTGACCACACCGATCCGATAGTCGAGAGCATCGCCCGAATTGTTCGTCACCCGCTGTGCGCCGACATGTCCGATCGCGGTGAAATTGTTCCCCAACGGATAGGTCGCCGTCAGGTCGATGTACTGCGAATTACGCGCGTTGGGCGTGCCGAAGAATCGATTCGACAACGAATTGTAGAACTTCAACGACAGACCTTCCCAGCTGACACCTGCATAGGCCTCCAGGGTCGAGAACTCGGAGACGCTTGGGTAGAGATACTGGATCAGGCCGACGTCGAGCCCCCAACCCTGGCCGATCTCGGTCCGATATCCGCCATAGAGGTCGATCTCGAAACCCGATGAGTTCGTGTAGAGCTGCTTGTCGACCATCGATCCCCAGGTACCGACATAGAACCGACCCGGGGTGACCAATTCGAGCCCGCCTTGAATCGCCGGATCACGAAAGGTCTGAGAGATACCGCGGAAGCGATAATCGGACGTCAACGTCAGGCTGCCGCTCACGTCGCCGTTGACCGACCAATCGACCTTGTCTGCCATGGCCGGACTCGAAAATGCCATCACGACGGTACCGCCCACCAGAAGGCGCTTGGCTACGCCTATCCCTGGAATGCCAACCATTCCTTTCTCCTATTTGAGTGAATGGCGTTCCTACGCAATGAGCGTGCCCGTCCTTTTTAAGTTGGCGACACCTCGCCAGTCCCCGTGCACGAATCGCCTGAAGCGCCCGCGAAATCGCCGCCGGCTTGAGACGCGCACTCGTTGACGCCTGTCCCGCCGACCAGAAGGCGCAACGGCGACGTGACGATGGCAATGTGTGGTCAGGTACCGACGGAAACGCGCCACCGCGATATGCGTCTCGACTTCTTTCGCGGTCTCGCGCCCTGGTTCGTCTTCATCGACCATGTGCCAACTACGCTCGCAGCCAGTCTGACGTTTCGACATTTCGGGTTCAGCGATGCGACGGAGGTTGCAGGACCGGCTCGGCGAGTCGTACAGCAGGATGTTCGCGGGCGACCAGTTGCGCGTGAACGACACCAGTCACTTCTGCATGGCGGCAAGCCTGGCGCAAGGTATACATCGCGCGGTCAACCCGCTGGAACCGGCGCCCCTCGTCGACCCTGAAGCCGATCCTCGTCGCGTGGCGAGAAGCTGTGGTCACGCCAGGCTCGATCGCGGCGCCGGCCGTCATGGCCTTCCGTCCGGTGCAGCAGTTTCCCGCGCCACCATTCCTGAAACGTTCGCCGGCAACCCGCGCCGGCTCTTGTTGTCGGCCGACTCGATCAGGCGTATAACGATCCCGGCATTCACGATTCTTTCATGTTGCGGTTCGAGCGGCGGACTCGCGAATAGCCGAACCTGTGCCGGTTCGTCCGGGCGATGGCCCGAAACCGGTTCCAGCGGAATGCTCGCGCGGCACGTCTGGCGAGTCACGACATAACAATCAGGAGATGACAATGACCTCTAAGTCAGGAGCAGGCCGCGCCGCAATGGCGATCGGTACGACGATTGCCTTGCTATGTTCGACAGGCGCGTACGCCGCCGACGTCGACCACAAGCGGCTGACCAATGCCGCTGCCGAGCCGGACAACTGGATGACGTACCACGGGAACTACGAAGGCTGGCATTTCAGCGCGCTCGATGAAATCAATACCGGCAATGTCGGCAAGCTCGGCGAGGCCTGGTCGCACGTCGCGGCGCGCTCGACTCGCGGGCTGCAATCGTATCCGCTGGTCGTCGATGGCGTGCTCTATTACAGCGGGTCGTACAACCAGATCTGGGCGCTCGATGGCGCCACCGGCGAAGTGCTCTGGCATTATGCGCACAAGCTCAACGAAGATCTGGTTGCCAAGCAGACACATTCGCCATACAACCGCGGCATCGCCCTCGGCTACGGCAATATCTACATGGGCACGCTGGACGGCAAGTTGGCTGCCATCGACCTGAAGACCGGCAAGCTCGCCTGGGAAACCAAACTCGTCGATTCCGAGAAGGTGACGGTCGGGTTCACCGGCGCACCACTGCTCGTGAAGGAACAGGTGATCATCGGCGCGCAAGGGGGCGAGTGGCCAGGCCGCGGACCGATCTTCGGCGTGAACGCGAAGACCGGCAAGCAGACCTGGCGATTCAATACCGTGGCGGGTGAAGAGGGCAACGGCGACGCGAAGTCGACCTGGTTGAACGATTCCTGGAAGGTCGGCGGCGGTGGCGGCTGGATGCCCGGCGGCTACGACGTCGAGACCAATACGGTCTGGTGGGGCACTGCCAATCCTGGTCCGCTTTACGACTGGTCGGGTCCGGACTGGAAGACCAAAGGCGCGCGCCCGGGCGAGAACCTGTACACGACTTCGGTCATTCTGCTGGACCCGGATACCGGCAAGCTGAAGAATTTCCACCAGGAGATTCCCCACGACGCCTGGGACTTCGATTCCGCCACGGGCGAATTCATCATGCTCGAGAAAGGCGGCAAGAAATACACGGTTCACCCGAGCAAGAGCGGTTTCGTGTGGGTCTACGATCGCGACGGCAAGGTCCAGAACGTCTGGCGGCTGATCAAGAACATCAATTTCGTCGAAGACATCAAGGCCGACGGTACCCTGGTCGGACGACGCGACATGACTGCCGGCAAGCACACCAACCTTTGCCCGTTCATCGCCGGTGGAATGAGCTGGAACATGGGTTCGTACAATCCCAAGACGGGCCTGATGTACAAGGTCGGCAACGAGTGGTGCATGGATCTCGAAATCAAGAAGACCACGCCAATTCTCGAGCCGATGGCGCAACTGAACATCGGAGCAGACTTCAACATCACGCATCCGAAGGGCGACAAGGCGCATGGCCATGTGTCGGCACGCGACCCTGTCACCGGCGACTTGAAATGGGAAATCAAGTTTCCCGAACCGCCGCTTGCCAGTCTGTTGTCGACCGCCGGCAATCTGGTCTTCGTGCCGGATGCACGGGGCATTCTCCGAGCCTATGACGCTTCGTCGGGCAAGGAACTCTGGAGCCACAACAACGGTCAAGGGCACAACGGCGGCATCATCTCGTATCGGGCCAAAGGCAAGCAGTATGTCGCCGTGATGACCGGATGGGGCGGCCTGGCCGGCGACGACTACGCCACGTTCTTCGGCGGTACGTTCGCTCAGATGCCGAAGGATTCCGGCGTGATCAAGGTCTTTGCCGTGAAGTGATGCACCGGTAGTTCCGTTGCCCAGGTGTCCTGCACGAGTCGCACGAGTCGCACGAGCGGTTCGCGCAGGACACGCATCATCCTCTATCCGTAATTCCAGATGGTTCAGAATCGATTCGTGAACGCGCAGCGCTTCGCCACGCGCGGCTGTTGCCTTGCAGTCCTGTTGCTGATGGCCGGGACCGGTCCGTCTCTGGCGCAACCGGGCAGCAAACCCGGCCCCATGCAGTCGGGCACCCATGCTGG
>JBGSTN010000005.1:0-6029 GCA_041736455.1 Burkholderiaceae bacterium
CCTCGGGTGCGAGCAGTGCGATGCGCGGCCAGCGCGCGGGCAATGTGCGCGTGATCTCGCGCCACAGGCGACCACGCGTTTCGGCAGAAAGATCGGTTGCGTAGATCGGCCCGCGACTGCACAGCGCGACACTCAGCAGACCGGCGAAATGCCTGACGATGAACTGGGCGATGCCGACGAGCCGTTCACCATCGAAGACCTGCGCGCGCCGGGTTTCGGTGCCGAGTTCGTTCATCGCTCGCCCGAATGCATGGTGCTGTTGCATCGCCCCGCAATGGGTCGCGTGGAACGCCTGCCAGGCGTCTGTATCGTTATCGTCCGACTGCCATTCGATGCGCATGACCCGATGGTACGATGAGCGCGCAGGGTGCCCGGCATCTTCCACCTCCCGAACGAACTCCCGCTCGATGCTCGACCGCTCGATGCCCTCCGGCTCGATGCTCATCCGCTCGATGCTTTTGTCCCCTTCTCCTCAGAACCGACGGCGCCACCTTCCCGTGCTAGAACGACTCCGCGGACCGATACAGACCGTGATGGGGCATGCGATCGCCGAGCCCCGCCTGACCTGGCAGGGCTTGCTGCTGCTCTTCTGCCTGGTATCGCTGCCGGTATTGCTGGTCGGCAGCGTACTCGACCTGCTGATGCAGTGGCTCTTCGGGATCTGCACCGGGCTATGGTGCTTCACGGGCGCATGAGTTTCACGGGCCATGAGTTTCACCGGCGCATGAGTTTCGCCGGGGCGTGGGCTTGACCGGGGCTTGGACGTCACATGAGCCTGACGATTCGGCGTCGATTCCCGACCACCACCCCTCGGTCGACCCTCTCGCCAGCCGTTCGGCCGGTGTGCCAAACCGCCGGGTGCCTTTCCGAAATGACTTGACTTGGGTCAAGACTTCTGTTCTGATGATCAAGCACGCGTGTCACAAGCAAAGTCATTGAGGCAGGTCACCTGAAAAAGTCTTTTTCACAGGCCAACCCCGGTTTCCTCTCTTGTGCATCGGTGTTCACAGCAGCCGATCTGATCTTTTTTCAGGGCTGTTCTTCTTCTGCATAGGAAATGGTAACTAAGGTATGGCAACGCAAACCGGTATCGTGAAGTGGTTCAATGAGTCGAAGGGCTTTGGTTTCATCACCCCCAGCGGCGGCGGCGAAGATCTGTTCGCTCACTTCAGCGAAATCCAGTCGGACGGATTCAAGACGCTGGCTGAAAACCAGAAAGTCGAATTCGAAGTCACTCAGGGTCGCAAAGGTCTCCAGGCAAGCAAGATTCGCCCGGTCTGATCCTTCAAGATCGCAGTAAAAAAGGGCGCGCCTCTGGCGCGCCCTTTTTTTATGGCTTCGTCTTCCGACGAATCGCCCTTCGGCCCGTCTCGAAGCCCGGGAAACGGGCGACGAGATCCGGGGCCGCTGGCTAGACCGGCAATCCGCGGGCCTTGGCCAAGGCTTCGCGCGCCGCCTGCTCGGTGGCAAGCGACTGGTCGATTGCGTGCAGGCAGAGCCCGGCGTTCGCGTATTGGGTGTTCTCATACAGATCGCGGGCGGCCGGGTAGGCGGTGAGAATGCCGCGCAGGCGCGCACTCATCGGCGTTGCTTCCAGCGCGCCGGTCAGCCGTGCGACCACGAGCCGGTATTGATCCGGATCCACTCGAGTGCCCTGGTCGAGGTGGCTCAACAGCGCGGCCAGCACTTCGACGACACGCAGATCGCCCTGGGCAGCCGGCGCTGCGCGTTTGCGACCGACGATCGTTGATACGTCCTTGGACATGGGGAAATCTCCGTTGAAGTGCCGGATCCGTGCAAACACGCATCCGTTCAGGTTGGATATCGGTATTTCATGGTCCGAATTCAAGTGCCACAGTCCGCAGATGCTGAAACGGGCCGATCAATGGTGTGCAGTCGCGGTTAGGATGTGTCGCACGTGCGCCCCACGCGGTTCTAACGTGGTGTCCCTTTCCGCTCAAACCCAGCCAGCACGAAGCCATGAACGAATCGATGAACGAACCGACCGAACTCGTCCCCGAGCCGCTCTGGCGGCCTGATGCCGAACGCCTGCGTCAGGCCGCGTTGACGCATTACATCGACTGGCTGGCGAGCACGCGAGCGCTGCAATTCGCCGACTATGAAAGCCTCTGGCAATGGTCGACCAGCGAGACGGAAGCGTTCTGGGCGTCGTTGTGGGAGTACTTCGCGATCGACGCGCATACACCCTACACGCGGGTGCTGCGCAACGCGACGATGCCGGGGGCCCGATGGTTCGAGGGCGCTCGTCTCAACTACGCGCAACACCTGCTCGCTCGAGCGCGCGAGCCGGACGCCGCGCAGCGCCCGGCGCTGATCTTTCATTCGGAGTTGATCGACCGCAAGGAAGTCTCGTGGCAACGCCTCGAACGCGATACGGGGGCGTTGATGAAGACGCTGCGCGCGTTTGGCGTCGCTCCGGGCGACCGGGTCGTGTCGTATATGCCGAACATTCCCGAAACCGTCGTGGCAATGCTCGCAACCGTCGGCGTCGGTGCGATCTGGTCGAGTTGTGCGCCCGACATGGGCCCGGCCGGCGTGCTGGACCGCTTCCAGCAGATCAGGCCGAAGGTCCTGTTCGCGGTCGACGGGTACCGATACAACGGGAAGGATCACGACCGCTCCGCCAATGTCGCCAGCCTCGTCGACGCGCTGCCCGATCTCGAGGCCGTCGTCGTCGTGAGCTACCTTGGCGAAGCGAGCACGTCTTCGCAACGACCCGACTTCACGTCGGTCGCCGACGCCTGCCTGCGCCATGAACCGCCCGCCCGAATGCACACCTGGGAATCGGCCATCGCCGATGCCTATCCGCCGCGCTTCGAATCGGTGACGTTCGATCATCCGCTCTGGATCGTCTATTCGTCGGGCACGACCGGCATGCCCAAGCCGATCGTCCACGGTCACGGCGGGTCGTTGATCGAATCGCTGAAGGGCAATCGATTCCATCTCGACGTGGGACGCGACGATCGCTTCTTCTGGTTCTCGTCGACCAGCTGGATCATGTGGAATCTCTGGGTCAGCACGCTGGCGACCGGATGCACGGCGGTGCATTACGACGGCAACCCCGGTCATCCGGACCTGAACACACTCTGGCGCTTCGCGGCGCGCGAACGCGTGACGTTTTTCGGGACCAGTCCGGCGTTCATCGGCTTGTGCATGAAGGCAGGTATCCGCCCGTGCGACGACCATGACCTGTCTGCCGTGCGCACGCTCGGCGCAACCGGATCTCCGCTGACCGTCGAAGCCTACGAATGGGTCTATCGATCGATCGGCAGCAATCTGCTGCTGGCAAGCATCTCGGGAGGAACCGACCCTGGTGCAGCTTTCCTCACCAGTTCGCCCACCCTGCCCGTCTACGCCGGCGAAATGCAGTGCCGCGGCCTGGGCGCTGCGGTGCATTCGTTCAGCGATGAAGGTGAACCGCGGATCGGCCAGGTGGGCGAACTCGTGGTGACCAGGCCGATGCCTTCGATGCCACTTTATTTCTGGGGCGACGATGATGGCGAGCGATATCGCACCAGCTACTTCGAGACCTGGCCGGGAGTCTGGCAGCATGGTGACTGGCTGGCGCTGTTCGAGCGGCCCGAGTCGGTGACGTCGATCGTCTACGGTCGATCCGACTCCACGATCAATCGACACGGTATTCGCATGGGTACCAGCGAGTTGTACCGCGTGGTCGAAGCGTTCGACTGGGTGCTCGATTCGCTGGTGATCGATCTGGAGTTTCTCGGCAAGCCGTCGGAGCTCGCCTTGTTCGTGGTGATGCGCGAGACCGAAGCCGGGCACGATCGACCCGGGGAGGCGATCACCGGCACGCGCTTGAATGAACTGCGAGCGGCAATCGCCGCGCAGATGTCGGCACGGCACGTTCCCGATACGGTGCTGACGATTGCCGAGGTACCGCGAACGATGTCGGGCAAGAAGCTCGAAGTACCGGTCAAGAAGATTCTTCTGGGTCACCCGCCGGAGCGGGCGGTGAACCGCGACGCGATGGCCAATCCGTCGAGCATCGACTGGTTCATCGACTATGCGAGATCGCGCGCGTAGATCGTCAGATCGATGGTCCGATCGATGCGCGCACGCGCGGTCCTGGAGTCATCGTCAGGACCAGTGGCGTACCGGTCCGGTATCGAAATGAATGAACCGGGACCGACGATACAGCCCCACGCCGCCGACCTTCAGGTCGAGCGCTGCATCGAACATCTCGGTTGCTTCGACGCCAGGCAGGTTGATGTCCAGCGCGCGGCCCGTGAGATGCATGCTGTTTCGTGCAACGCCGGACGAGCGGGCACGCAGCATCGCATTGGTGCGGCTCGAACGATAGGCGGAGAGTACCTCGAAAGTGGGTCGACGCAGACCCAGCGTGTCCTGCAGATCGAGCAGGTGATGGATCAGCTCGGGATCCATGTTCCCGACGGTGCCGCTGTGATGGTCCCGCAGGAAATAGTTGAATCGACGCGCCATTTCGATACTGATGGGCTGGCCTTGCGCCAGAGCGAAGGAGTGGAATTCGCCAGTGTGCATATGACGCATGGAGAGGATGCGTTGCCCTGGCATCGGGCGCAAGCTTTCGTCATCGAAATCATGTGGCCGTTGCCGTGCGTTGGCTCTGAGTGTCTTCACGTCCGATTCGTCACTCGGCGTCGAAGGCGTCGTTTCCAAGCTTGTCGCAAAAGCCGTCGCAGGACTCATGGCCATGCCGGCCAAACCTGCGCAGCCGATCGAAACGATTTTTCGTCGGGTGTTCATTTTGCTGTGTGCCTGTTCTCGTGGCCGCGCCTGTGCGCGCTCTAGCCTGATTGCCATGACCGGTTCGGCCTAGGCCGAACCCTTTTCCCGACGTGGAGTTTAAACGATGTGGCTGAAGCCCTGATTCGGCAGGGGCGTACGGTCCGGCCGGGCGGTACCAATGGACCGATGGACGGCCTTGCGCTCACAGTCGATTTACCGATGGGCGGCGTTGCACCCGCGTTCGTTAGCAGGTCGCACGCGTTGAAAAATGGGCACAATCTTGGCAGGGGATGTAAGGTTTGCTGACGCGATGCCCGGGGATCGCTGGCGCGCGAACCGACTACTCGGGGTCGCGTTGGATGATGCGCCGCTTGCGCTTTTCGACCTTGACGACCGGGGCCGGGGCGGGGGGACCACGTCTTGCAACGGGATCGGCCGGAAAGGCGCGCCCGGGACCGGTGCCGACACCCGACGCATACGAGCGGGGTTGCGCCGGATCACGCCGACTTGCACCTTCATCGAGAGGCGCTTCGCGGGAGCCCGATGCACGAGGCGGCCGGCGAGTCCCTTTGCCCGCTGGCTGCACCGTGCTCACCGTATGGTGGAAGACGAAGCAACCGCCCTGGGGCATGTCGAGCAACATCGAGAAGCGATCGAACGAACGAATTCGACCGACCAGGCGCTGCCCGTTCACCAGGAAAACCTCGAGCATTGCTCGTTCACGACGCCAACGGTTGAGAGTCGTGAACTGAATTGGGCCGCTGGGCTTCTGCCCGCCGCGAATCGTTTGTTCTGCCATCACCGAATAATGCCATAGCGGCGCGATTTGCCGCGCCGCAACAACGATGCCCTGCGACGTTGCCGTCGCTTCACACCGACACCTTCAACGCTCGACCACGGCGAAATCGATACGACGGTTGCGTTTGCGACCCTCTTTCGTGGCATTGCTGGCGACCGGGCTGCGTTCGCCGAAGCCCTGCGCGCGAAGTCGTTCCGGTGGCACACCCTGTGCGATGAGGAAACTGCGAGCACGCAAGGCACGGGCCGAAGACAACTCGAGATTGCTCGCGTCGTCACCGACATCGTCGGTGTGACCTTGGATGATGATCGTCGTCGCGCGATTCTGTTCGACCAGTCGGCGAATCTGTTCGAGCGTACTCCGGCCGACCGGCGTCAACACGTCGCGTCCGATTTCGAACTCCACGCTCTCGTCGGCAAGAAAGTTCGCGATGCTCGCTTGTTGCGCACGGGCGGCAGGCGTCACGGGCGCACGCGGCGCC
>JBGSTN010000088.1:0-2709 GCA_041736455.1 Burkholderiaceae bacterium
ACGCGCGGCTCACTTCGAGCGCATTCTGGGCGGCGATCTCCTGCGCGACAGCGAGGTCGTACCGGGCCTGCGCCTCCTGCTGGTCGGTGATCGTGGCCGTGCCGACTTCGAAGTTGCGCTTGGCGGCGGCAAGCTGCTCGCCGATCGCGGTCTTCTCTGCAATCGTCGTGTTGAGCGTGTTCTGGTCGGCCAGCACATTGAAGTAGCCTTCGGCAACCCGCAGCACGAGGTCCTGTTCGGCATTGGCCAGGCGCGCTTCTGCCGCCGTCAACTGCAACCTGCTCTGGTCAACCGCCGTGCTCGCCGCAGGCGCATACAGAGGCCATTGCAACACCACGCCATAGGTCTGGCTCGTGAATTGAACGCTATCGGTCAGGTTGGTCTCGGCCCAGTTGCGATCGACGCCGGCACTGGCGTTGACCTGCGGGCGCATGCGGGAGCGCGCCAACGGGACCAACTGCTCGTCGGCCTGCAATGCGGCCCTCGCACTCGCGAGTTCGGCATCGTTGCCCAGCGCATCCTGATAAGCGTCGGTGAGTCCGTAGGACCACGCGCTGCTCGTGGCGGCCGCAAGACCGACGCCGAAGAGGATACGGCTTGCTCCAAGAAATCCGGACTTGCGCAGCATGATCATTCCTTGTTGGTTATTGGAGGTTGGGTGCCTTGCGAAGGCCACTCAATAGACGGCACAGGCCGGATCGATTTCTCTCGCCCAGGCGTCGATCCCGCCGGCAAGATTGAAGACCGGTCCGACGCCCTGTCGTTCGATATACAGCGCGACCTGCATGCTGCGCATGCCATGGTGGCAGACGCAGACGACAGGGATGCCGGTCGGAATGTCGGCGATGCGTTGCGGGATCTCGCTCATCGGGATGTGCAGGCTGTCCGCGATACGGGCGATCGCCACTTCCCACGGCTCGCGCACGTCCAGAATGCACAGGTCGTCCCCGGACGAGATCCTGCCCGCGAGATCGACTACCGCAAGCTGCTGCATCTAGAAACTGAAGCGATCGGGTGCCGGAAAGCCGCTCAGCGGCTTTGCCAGGGTCTCGAACAGCCGGGTGCGAACGACATGGCGCTCGGGACTGAGCGTCACGAGCTCGGCGGACATGACCGGCGCTTCGCCGACGATGGCGAGCAGACGTCCGCCGGGATTGAGCCGGTTGATCAGTGCCGCAGGCAGGATCGGCACAGATCCCGACAGCAGGATGACGTCGACGAGTGTCGCCGCGTCATCGATCAGTTCGGCGCCATCGCGCATGACGACCTCGCAGTTGCGTACGCCGTTGTCGGCGAGATTCTGCCGGGCGAAGGCCACCAGAGCCGGATTCAATTCGAGACTGGTGACCGATCGGGCCTGGCGGGCGAGCAGGGCGGCCATGAAGCCGGATCCTGTTCCGACCTCGATCGCCGTCTCGTGGCCCCGTATCCTGAGCGCCTGCAGCAGTCGGGCCTCGACCTTCGGCGACAACATGCTTTCGCCGGTCGCGGTGCCATCGAGGTTGAGCGGCACCTCCAGGTCCGAAAATGCCATCATCCGATAGGCGGGCGGCACGAAGTTCTCACGTCTGACGGTCATGAACAGGTCGAGTACGTCCTGGTCCAGCACGTCCCAGGGCCTGACCTGCTGTTCGATCATGTTGAATCGTGCGCGCTCGAAATCCATCGGGTTCCTGCCCTCGGGGGCGATGTCGGAGAAGTGTCGGGCGTGTCCCGCCGGTCGCCGAATGTGACGTCGCCGGGCGGTCAGCCCGCCGCAAACGAAAATTCTAGCAAGGGATGAGGGCCGTTCAGTCGATTTGGTGCCAACTGGCGTCAATCAGGCAAAATCAGCGGATCTTGTTGCTCCGGGCCGGTTGGATGAACCTAGAAAAGGTCGTATTCGGTTTCTTCATCATATTCGCCTGTACCCTCAATTTCGGATTCTTCCTGGGGGATATCGATGAGCCGACGCTTCATCATCCGGGAGAACTGCTGGCCACCGTCGTGGTGAATCTCATCGCCACTGTGCTCAAGTTCGGAGATCGGACGCAGCTGGGCACGACGCATCTCGCCACCTCGCTGGTCGCCGTCTTTCAGTTGCTCGCCGCGTCGATCGTCTGGGTGATGCATGTGCATGTGAACGGGTTGCCGATGGATGGGGAAACCATGTCGACGGTCGTTTCGCTGTCGGGCGGCGCGCTGGTTGCCAACCTCATCTCGGTCATCCTGCTGATCGGCGAGACATTGCGTCACGGCCGGTAACCGACCATGAGTGACGTCCTGCTGCTGATGCTGCGGCGGCTGCGGGCGCCGATTCTGGTTCTCATTCTCGTCTATGGCATATCGGTCGGCGGTCTTTCGATGATGCCCGGCATGTTGCCCGACGGCACGCCCGAGAGCCTGAGCATCTTCCATTCGTTCTACATCATCAGCTATACCGCGACCACGATCGGGTTCGGCGAGGTGCCGCATCCCTTTTCCGAAGCGCAGCGGCTGTGGGTGACCATCAGCATCTACCTGTCGGTGGTCAGCTGGACCTACACGATCGGCTCGATCTTCGCCCTGATCAACGATGCGACGTTCGGGGCGACCGTCGCGCGCAGCATGTTCACCTGGCGGGTGCGCGGTCTGGCCGAGCCGTTCTATATCATCTGCGGTGCCGGGCAGAGTGGCATCGCGGTCGGGCGCGCGCTCGATCACGGCGGTTGCCGGCTGGTCATGATCGAT
>JBGSTN010000124.1:0-5212 GCA_041736455.1 Burkholderiaceae bacterium
GACCTGCGCGGCGTGCGAGGCCTCGGCGTGCCGGCCCTCGTACTGCTCGCTGGTCTGTCGATCGTCGCCGTGTTCTACGGGGCGATGTTCGTGCGCTTCGGCGAGTTCTTCCCGTCTGCGCAAGGCGATCCGAGTACCTGGTATCAGGTTCTCGAACCCATGGCGCCACGCTATTCGATCGGCGAACATCTCGCGCATTTCCATTCGAGCAATGTCAATACCTTGACACGTGTGTACGGGCATGTCGAATTCGCGGACCTGACGTGGCGCGAACCGATCGGCGTCGCCGTACTGGCCTCGATGCCGTTGGCGGCGATTCTCGTCCTGTCCAAGCGTTCGGGCGTGCCGCGCTGGCAGAAGCGGCTGGTGGGCGTGACGCTGCTGGCGACCATCGTCTTCCTGGCAGTCTATTTCATTCAGATTCGGACGATGCACCTGCGCACCGGCTATCCTGGCGCCATGCAGGGCCGCTACCTGTTCGGACTGCTGCCCCTTTGGGCGGTGATCACGGGGCTGGGCTGGCAGGCGCTGCCCGGCCGATTCCTGCGGGCCGCTGCCATTGCGCTGCCTGTCGTCGCGAGCAGCACCCTTCTTTATCCGGCGGCGAGACCTCATTTCGAACGGCCTGCAGAAATCGCGCAACTGGCGGCCGGTACGAACTTCGGCGAGCTGGTGGCAGGCCGGTCCTTCGAGCAGACATTCGATGGGAAGGGCGGCTCGCTCCACCGCATCGAGTTGTTCGTCGCCACCTTCGCGCGCACGAACGACGCCGACCTGATACTCACGATCATGGATCAGCGTGGCGTGCCGATGGGGCGATCCGGACTGCCCGCGGAGGCGATCAGCGACAACACCTGGGTCAGCTTTCCGTTCGAGAACGTCGTCCTGGAACAAGGGCAGAAGTATTCGCTGCGACTGACCTCGTCGACCGGCTCACCGGGTAATGCGCACACGTGGTGGGCGGTCGAGCGGATCGTTGCCTACACGGCGTACAACGGCACTCGCCTCGGCCCTTCGGACTTCAATCGTGCATACGATCCGGGGTCGGCGAGAGTCGATGGTCAACCGGTGCGAGCCGACTTCGCCTACCGGGTCTATCTTCACTGATCGATGGCGTCGACATCGCGTCCGAGCGGCCCGCTCCGTCCGAGCAGGCCGTGGAGGATCCCGCGAACGATCATCGTGGCCCGGGTGACCCGTTCGGGCGCGAAGGTCAGATAGACGCCGAGCATCTGCAACAGCAGCAGTGTTTCATTGATGCGCCATTGCCAACCGACATAGCCCCGGTGCATCAGCAGGATGCTGTTGCGAAACGCATAGTAGTGTCGCAAGGGTGAATGCAGCGCCACCTCGCGTCGAAACCGACCGAGCTTGAGGCCGGCGTGGCCGATGCTGTGCCTCAGGTGCGCCGTCCCGACGCCGAAGCATCGGAAGCCGGCCGCGCGTGCACGCAGGCACCACTCGGTATCGACGCGATCGATGAACAGCGAGGCATCCATCAGGCCGATCGTCTGGAGCGCGTGCCTTGGCATCAGGCATCCCGAGGCGATCAGGATGTCCGCCGACACGGGTTGCGGCCTAGATCGACTATCGATCCGCAGGTATCTCAGCCACGAGAGGCGCACGAAGTACGAGGGTTTGTCGATCTTCGTCTCGATGATTGCGGGGCCGAATGCTGCGGCGGTCTCCGGGTCCGAAACCTGGTGATACGCGTTTAGAAGAGACGCGACCATTGCGTCATCGGGCATGCTGTCCTGGTCGAGCAGCAGGACGAAGTCACAGCCCTGCGCCAACGCGTACTCGATGCCCTGGTTCTGTGCTGCGCCGATGCCCGCGTTGACGTCGTTCTGGATCAGGGTCGCAGGTATGCCGTTGCGTCCGGCGCAGAGTTCACGCAGGTCTGCCCGTGTCTCGAGACTCGAGCCATTGTCGACGACGACCAAGTGATTCACCTGCGGTGCGACCGCCGCGAGCAGTCGTTCGAGATCGGCCACGACGGGATGGAACGTGACAGCGACCGCGCAAACGGTGTCGGCGGTCTCGGCGGTCTCGTCGTTCGGCGTCGGTTTCGGTTTCGCGAGCATCGCTGCCTGGCGCAATCAGCCGCTCGGCAACAATTGCCGGCTGATCTCTGCGCCGAGGCGGGCAAGGTCGTCGCCCCCGGTCAGATAGTCGCGAAATCGGCCGGATGGGGCGTCTGGCGGCTCGACCGGCAGATGGCTCAGTCGCTCCAGGCAGTCAGCGATCGAGTCGGGGTCGGGCACCGGCAGACTCACCAGGCTGGAAAAATACTGCGAGAGGTCCTTGGACTTGTAGCCGTTGGTCACGACGCGCAGTCCGAACGCAGCCATTTCCATCGGCGGATAACTCGGATGCGGCGAAACCATCAGCGAAAGACCGATCGACGAACGCGCCAGCTCGTCCGCATAACCTTCGATGCTCAGCTTGCCGCGCGAAATCAGTTGGCGTCCCGCGCCGAGATCGATCGGCGGGTGCGACTCGCCGAGCGACACGAACTGCCATTCGGTCCCGGCGCCCCGTTCGATCCAGCGCTTCAACGCTTCGATGATCAGCGGGAAACCGTTGCGAGCGGTCTGCGGACGGCCATACACCAGCACCCGCTTTTCACGCGGCGGGCCTTTGCCGAGTCGTACGTCGGCCAGCGTCGCCCGCAGGACGGGATGAAGACCCGGCTCGAAGCACGACGCATTCTCGAATCCGTACCCTTCATCGATGAAGAACTGGCGTAGCAGACTCGTGTTGAAGACAGGAATCAATCGTTCCGGATTGCGATAGGTCGAGTCCGCCATCACATAGCGTGCAGACCACGGATAGAAGCCCGGTTCGTAGTCCTGTATCACATACGCGAATCGCCGCATCGATTCGAGTCCAAATTCCTTGCCCTGCCATTCGATCAATTGCCTGGTCAGCTCCGCGGTCCACCAGGCCGTCGCGACGAAGTGGTCGTGCGGACCGAACGCGATCGTTCGGCCGTAACGGTTGCCGGCGGGAACGACGAGCCTGCCCGGTCGATCACCGTCGTCCATCGACATGACCTGCCAATCCTGGAAGGCCGGGTTGTCGTCATGACTGAAGTTCTGTTCGTCGGTGAGAATGATCCGGGCATTCGAAAACGCACCGAGCATGCCTTCGAAAAGCTGGAGCGCGGTACTGATGCCACCGAAGACGTGTCGCACGCTCAGCGCAGGAAGCAGCAGATTGATCCGCTCGATATCGCTGCGCTCGGAGCGTCGCGGGCCCAGCGGCAGAACCTCTGCGACCGAAGTCTCGATGCCTGCCGCACCGGAGGGCGCGCCGCGCCGATTGATGACATCCGCATAGCCCTTGCGAAGGTAGTCGTGGACATGCGGAAATCGCAGCAACAGACGGATGAGGCTATGCATCGCGCGCGATCTCGGCCAGAGTCGGAGACGTACTCGTCAGCGACAGGTTCGGGTTGAAGAACGGATCGGTGCGCTGCTGGCGGTAGGGGCCGTACTTGAGCGCCGATTGCTCGAAGTCCGATGGCGGCACGACCGGACTGCGGCTTTTCGATTCGAGGTGGATCAGGCGGGATTCGGCGCACATGACGTTCCAGAGACCCTGGGCATGCGCGCGCAGCCCCAGTTCGACGTCGCTGCCGCAGATGATGAACGACTCGTCGAATCCTCCCAATCGGTGGAATTTCTCGGCCTCGATCGCAACGCAGGCGCCGGTGACGGCCATGACATTGCGAGTCAGTACCGGCGACACGTAGGGGCCGGTACGGTGGACCGGCGCCATCGTGCGAAAGACGTGATCGGCCCAGCCGCCCATGCCCACGACGACCCCGCTGTGCTGGATGGTGCCGTCGTCGAACAGCAGCAGACCACCGACCGAACCGACATCGGGCAAGCGCGCGTATCCGATCAGGTATTCCAGCCAGTCCGGTGAGATGACGATCGTGTCGTTGTTCAGGAAGACGAGTACGTCGCCGTTGGCTGCCGCAGCCCCGAGATTGTTCAGGCGCGACCAGTTGAAGTCGATGTCGGCGGGCACTATCCGGATGCGGGGGTCTTGCTTCGTGATCGTCGCGAAGTATTCGAGTGTCTCGCGCTCACGCGACTGGTTGTCGATCACGAGAATCTCGAAATCCTGCCAGGTCGATTTCGTGCGAATGGACTCGATGCAGTCGCGCAGCAGATCGACCTTGTCGCGCGTCGGAATGATGATCGATGCGCGTGATGGCTCTGCCGGCCGGAAGCGCAGTTTGTAGGTGAACATGGCATCGCCGTCGACTACCTGGATGCCCATGCCGGGATACCGTTTCGACACCCAGTGTTCCAGGGCGCGAAGGCCGGCGCCCTGGGCATACGGTTTCGAATCCGCACACAAGGCGGTCGAGCCTTCGTGCAGGCGCCAGTGATAGAGCACCTGCGGGACGTGGCTGATCCGGCGCGCCTGCAGGGAAGCGCGCAGCCACAGGTCGTAGTCCTGCGCCCCATCGGTGCTGTCGCGCAGGCCGCCGATGCCGTCGATCAGGCTGCGACGATACGCGACCAGGTGGCCGATGTAGGCCTGGGACGAGGCCAGATGGGGCGACCAGTCGGGCTTCAGGAAAGGTTCGCAGCGGTTTCCGCCCTGATCGATCTTGTCCTCGTCGGAATAGATGATGTCCGCATCCGGTTCATCCAGCGCGATGCGCGCAATGCTCAGCAGCGCGATCCGATGCATCTGATCGTCATGGTCGAGGAAGCAGACCCAGTCGCCGCGCGCAATCGCCAGCGCCGAATTCGTCGCTGCGACGATGTGTCCGTTCCGTTCCCTGGCGACGACACGAATCCGATCGTCGCCGGCGGCGCGGCGCTGGAGCAATGCGACGACCGCAGGATTCGTCGACGCATCGTCCGCAATGCAGAGTTCCCAGTTCGGATAAAGCTGGGCGACGACGCTGTCGATCGCCTGTTCGAGGAACTCGAGATTCGAATTCCATGTCGGCATGATGACGGAAATCAGCGGTGCCGACGATTGCGCCTGGACCCGGGAAAGATCGTCTTCGGCCCTTGCTAGCCATGCGCCTTCATTGACCTTGAGCCAGTCGGCATAATCGGTTCGAGAAACGACGGCCGATGATCGCCGGACGGTGAGATGCGTGCCGAATCGTGCCAGTGTCGCTCGGGCGCCGTTCGCCCGCAGCATGCCCACCAGTGACCGGGCAGCCGGTACGGGCCCG
>JBGSTN010000012.1:0-14415 GCA_041736455.1 Burkholderiaceae bacterium
CTGCCAGCCGCGCTCCTCGTGGCGGGCTGGATCGAAGAGGGGGCGCAGATCGACGATCGACTGCTCGCTTGGACCGGCCACAGTCTGCGCTTTGCGATCATTGCGGCCGCCGTCACCGTCCCGGTCGGCCTGTTGGCCGCCTATGTGAATCGGACAGGAAGCGGCCCATTGGCCCGAGCTGCCATCGCGTTGGCCAACGGTGGTTACGCCCTTCCTGGGGTCGTGCTCGGCATCGGTCTGCTGGTCGTGATCGGCGCCTTCGACCGGGTCGTCTGGGCCAATCTGACGGGCCAGGCCCTGCTGGCCGGCACCGGCTTCGCGATCATCTATGCCTATTGCGTGCGTTTCTTCGCGGTCTCGTACCAGGGCCTGGACTCGGGACTGAAGCGTGTCAGTTTCGCGATGGACGAGTCGGCACGCAGCCTCGGCCTGACCCCGGTCGGCGTGCTGCTGCGCGTGCATTGGCCGATGATGCGACGCACCTTGTCGGTCGTGGCCCTGCTGGTCGTGATCGAGTGCCTGAAGGAGTTGCCGGCCACCCTCGTACTGCGCCCGTTCGATTCCGACACGCTCGCGGTCGTTGCATTCCAGTTCGCATCGGACGAGCGGCTGGCGCAGGCCGCGCTGCCTTCGTTGATGATCGTGCTGATCGGACTGGTGCCCGTGTTGTTGCTTGGCCGGACGGCGTTGCCTGAGTCGACGCCACGGGCGTCGCGCTGAGGGCGTTCGGCGGCAACCGGCGGGTTCGTCGCGGTCGACTCCAGTGCTATACTTGTCGGCTGCAGGCGCGTAGCTCAGCTGGTTAGAGCACCACCTTGACATGGTGGGGGTCGTTGGTTCGAGTCCAATCGCGCCTACCAACACTCAGCCTGCCTCGCATACGACGACATTCCCGCCAGCCCGGACGGTCGACCTGCGAGGCGGGCTGAAATCCTGAAAGTCGCCCGTGATCCGCATCAAGCTGCCAGACGCTTCCGTTCGCGAATATGCCGAGCCGCCAACGGCTGGCGATGTTGCTGCGGACATCGGCCCGGGCCTGGCGAAGGCGGCGCTCGCGGCGCGTATCGACGGAGAACTCGTCGACCTGTCCACCCGGATCGAACGCGACGCTTCGTTGGCTCTTGTCACCGCGCGCGATGCCGACGGTCTTTCCGTCATCAGGCATTCGACGGCGCACCTGTTGGCATACGCGGTCAAGGAATTGTTTCCGGGCGCCCAGGTGACGATCGGTCCGGTGATCGCCGACGGCTTCTACTACGACTTCGCGTTCGAGCGTCCGTTCACCCCCGAAGACCTGGTCACCATCGAGCAGCGCATGGGTGAAATCGCGGCGCGCGACGAGCCGGTCGTCCGTACCGAAGTCACGCGCGATGAAGCCGTCGCCCTGTTCGAGTCGATGGGCGAACATTACAAGGCCGAATTGATCGCAGCCATTCCTGGCGACCAGACGATCTCGCTGTACAGCGAAGGCAGTTTCATCGACCTCTGCCGTGGCCCGCATGTCCCCAGTACCGGGCGCCTGAAGGTATTCAAGCTGATGAAGGTGGCCGGCGCGTATTGGCGCGGTGATTCCAACAACGCGATGCTTCAGCGCATCTACGGCACGGCCTGGGCGACCAAGGACGAACTGAAGGAATACCTGCATCGGCTCGAGGAAGCGGAGCGCCGCGATCATCGCAAGCTCTCGCGCGAACTGGACCTGTTCCACCTGCAGGACGATGCGCCCGGCATGGTTTTCTGGCATCCGCGTGGCTGGGCGCTCTGGCAACAGGTCGAGCAATACATGCGCACCGTGTACCGAGACAACGGCTACGCCGAGATCCGCTGTCCGGCGATTCTCGACCGGTCGCTCTGGGAGCGCTCCGGGCACTGGGAGAACTACAAGGACAACATGTTCGTGACTTCGTCGGAGAATCGCGACTACGCGGTCAAGCCGATGAATTGCCCGGGCCACATCCAGGTCTTCAGGTCTTCGCTCAGGAGTTACCGGGATCTGCCATTGCGCTATGGCGAGTTCGGTTCCTGCCACCGCAACGAACCCTCGGGTGCGCTGCACGGCCTGATGCGGGTGCGAGGCTTCGTGCAGGACGACGGTCACATCTTCTGCACCGAAGACCAGATCCTCGACGAATGCGTCGCATTCACCGCGCTGCTGCAGCGGGTGTACCGCGACTTCGGCTTCACGGAAGTGCTTTACAAAGTGGCTACCCGGCCCGACAAGAACCGGGTCGGCTCCGATGCATCGTGGGACAAGGCCGAGCAGGCGCTCATGGTGAGCCTCGATCGCAGCGGCGTCACCTATGAGATCTCGCCCGGCGAGGGCGCGTTCTATGGCCCCAAGGTCGAGTACACGTTGAAGGACGCGATCGGTCGCCAGTGGCAATGCGGCACGATCCAGGTCGATTTCAACATGACCGAGCGCCTGGGGGCCGAATACGTGGCCGAGGACAATGCCCGTCATACGCCCGTGATGCTGCATCGGGCTATCGTCGGCTCGCTCGAACGATTCATCGGCATCCTGATCGAACAGCACGCCGGCGCGCTGCCGATGTGGCTGGCTCCCGTGCAGGTCATCGTCGCCACGATCACCGACAATCATGCGGTATACGCGAAATCAGTCGCTGATTCTTTGAAAAAACAAGGGTTTAGGGTCGAAACCGATTTGCGGAACGAGAAAATCAACTATAAAATCCGCGAACACAGCATGCAGAAGGTGCCTTACATCCTCGTGGTCGGCGACCAGGAGGCGGCATCGGGGCAAGTTGCGGTACGGGCACGCGGCGGGAAGAATCTCGGCGCGATGCCCGTTTCATCTTTCATCACGCGCCTGGCCGATGATGTCGAAACCAGACGCACCAACCCGCATACCGGGGCGGAAACGGCCAAGCTTCCCGCGGTCGTCGACGAGTCCTGACATGGGCCACGGCAACTGAGAGGATAGGGCTTCGCCTTGTCGCTCGTCGGCATGTGGTCCGATTCATGGAGAAATACTAATCGCTACTACGTCATCACGCACTCATCGCATCAACGGAGATATAACGGCTCCCGAAGTCCGGCTGTCAGGTATCGAGAACGAACAACTGGGCATCATGAGCTTGCGCGATGCGATGCGCCTTGCTGAAGAAGGTGAAGTCGATCTGGTTGAAATTGCGCCGCAGGCCGAGCCCCCGGTGTGCCGGCTCATGGATTACGGCAAGTTCAAGTATCAGGAGCAGAAGCGCGCTGCCGAGACCCGTGCGAAACAGAAGATCATCCAGGTCAAGGAAGTCAAGTTCCGCCCCCGTACCGACGAGGGCGACTACCAGGTCAAGTTGCGCAACCTGAAGCGCTTTTTGGAAGAGGGCGACAAGGCGAAAGTGACTTTGCGGTTCCGCGGGCGCGAAATGGCCCACCAGGAATTCGGTTACCGGCTGCTGGAACGTATCCGCGACGAGCTCGATGAACTGGCCAACGTCGAGTCGATGCCGCGAATGGAAGGTCGGCAGATGGTGATGGTGTTGGGCGCCAAGAAAAAGAAGTGAAGCAGAAGAAGTGAAACAGCAGGCAGTGAAGCGAAGTCCGATGGCAGCGAGTCGACGCTGCCGGATTTCGAAGTGTTCGAGCCGGGCGTCATCGCCGGGCCAAGAAGCCGAGCAGGGTTGAAAAGCGGAGGCGCAGCCTCCCTCCTGACAAGGCATTAGAACTACGGAAGGGCAACATGCCGAAGATGAAAACCAAGAAGGGCGCAGCCAAGCGCTTTCGCGTCAGACCGGGCGGCACGATCAAGCGCGGCCAGGCCTTCAAGCGTCACATCCTGACGAAGAAGACCACCAAGAACAAACGTCAGTTGCGCGGTACGGCCCAGGTGGCTGCCGTCGACGTTCCGTCCATCAAGGCCATGATGCCGTACGCTTGAACGGAGACTGACGATGCCCAGAGTAAAACGCGGCGTAACGGCCCGCGCCCGCCACAAGAAAGTCCTCGCCGCTGCCAAAGGCTACCGCGGTCGCCGCAGCACTGTTTTCCGGATTGCCAACCAGGCGGTCATGAAGGCAGGGCAATACGCCTATCGTGACCGGCGCACCAAGAAACGGGTCTTCCGTTCGCTTTGGATCACGCGTATCAACGCTGCCGCGCGCGAACACGGCCTGACCTACAGCGTATTCATGAACGGCTTGCGCAACGCCGCGATCGAACTGGATCGCAAGGTACTGGCGGACATTGCGGTGTTCGACAAACCGGCATTCGGCGCGATCGTCGATCGGGTGAAGGCGACACTCGCGAAAGCGGCCTGACGCCGTTCGGCAACCCGCACCGCGCCGGCCCCAAGGCGGCGCGGTGCCTCGATTGCGGGTGGCAACCTGCACCGGGTTGTGCCCTTTTGGATTGGAATTGGCGGATGGCTTAGGTCCGATCCTGAGGCCGCGCATGCGCCGTGGATGACGCAAGGAGCCTTACCGTGTCGAGCGATTCATCGCCACCCGAGTTGATCGCCAGTGCGCAGGCGCTGATCGCTTCGTGCGACGACGAACCGTCGCTTGCGAACGCGAAGGCGCGTTTTCTCGGGCGCGACGGCCTGTTGGCTGCCCGGATGAAGTCATTGGGCAAACTCGACGCGCAAACACGCGTTGAAGCCGGCAAGGCATTGAATCTCGCCAAGCAGCGCATCGAAGCATTGATCACCGAGCGGCAGGCGGCGCTGGACTCGGCCGCACTGTCGGCCACGCTGGCAGAAGAAGCCATCGATGTGACGCTGCCGGGTCGTGGGCGCGGCACCGGCGGATTGCATCCCATCACGCTGACCATCGAGCGCATCGAGGCGATCTTCCGATCGATCGGCTTCGATGTCGCCGACGGCCCCGAGATCGAAGAGGATTTCTACAATTTCACCGCGCTCAACACGCCGGAGAATCACCCGGCGCGTTCGATGCACGATACCTTCTATGTCGACTTCGGCGAGCGTCGCGGTCAGGATGGCGGACTGGTGCTGCGCACCCATACCAGCCCGATGCAGATCCGCTACGCGCGCATGCATTCGCCGCCCATCAAGGTCATTGCGCCCGGCAAGACCTATCGCGTTGATTCCGATGCCACGCATTCGCCGATGTTCCATCAGGTCGAGGGCATGTGGATCGCCGACGACATCAGCCTGACCGATCTCAAGAGCGTGTATGCCGACTTTCTGGCGCAGTTCTTCGAGCGTGACGACATCGAGATGCGCTTCCGACCGTCGTATTTTCCGTTCACCGAACCCTCCGCAGAAATCGACATGCGTTTTCCCGATGGTCCGCTGGCCGGGAAGTGGCTGGAGATTTCGGGTTCCGGGCAGATGCACCCAGACGTGATCCGCAATATCGGCCTGGATCCCGAGCGATACATCGGTTTCGCGTTCGGCTCGGGCATCGAGCGACTGGCGATGCTGCGCTATGGCATCGGCGACCTCCGACTTTTCTTCGAAAACGACCTGCGCTTCCTGCAGCAGTTCGGACGCTGACATCATGAGAATTCCCGAGTATTGGCTGCGCAGCTTCTGTTCACCCGACTGGTCGAGCGAGCAACTGGCCGACCGGTTGACGATGGCCGGTCTCGAGGTGGAAGCGCGCGAAGCGTTCGCACCCGAGTTTTCGGGGATCGTCGTTGCAGACATCATCGCGGTCGCCCCTCATCCCAATGCGGACAAGCTGCGTGTCTGTCAGGTCGATGTCGGCGCTGGCGCCACGCAGGAAATCGTCTGTGGTGCGCCCAATGCCGCGCCAGGATTGCGGGTGCCATGCGCCTTGCCTGGCGCGATATTGCCCGGCGGCATGTCGATCAAGCCGGTCAAGATGCGCGGTGTGCAAAGTAACGGGATGCTGTGTTCCGCGCGCGAACTCGGGCTGTCCGAAGATCACGCGGGCCTGATGGAACTTGCCACGACCGTTGCGGCCGGCACCGATTTCAGGAAGGCGCTCGGCCTCGACGAACAGATCTTCACGCTCAAGCTGACGCCCAACCTTGCCCATTGCCTGAGCGTCTACGGTGTCGCGCGTGAAGTGTCCGCGTTGAGCGGTGTCGCGTTGAGCACGCCTTCGTTCGAACCGGTCCCGGTCGGCATCGATGATCGCCTGGCCGTGAAGGTCGTCGACAGCGATCTTTGTGGACGATTCTCGGGTCGGGTGATTCGCGGTGTCGACGCCAGGGCGACGACGCCCGGATGGATGGCAGACCGTTTGATCAGAGCCGGTCAACGCCCCATCGCTGCGCTGGTCGACATCTCGAACTATGTGATGCTCGAACTCGGCCGGCCTTCGCATGTGTTCGATCTCGATCGGATCGAGGGCGGCCTCACGGTACGTTGGGCACGCGCAGGCGAGTCGCTCGAGTTGCTCAACGGGCAGACGGTCACCCTCGATCCCGGGTTCGGTGTGATCGTCGACGAACGGGGACTTGAAAGTCTCGCCGGCATCATGGGCGGCAATGCAACGGCGGTCGATGATCAGACGACCAACGTCTACGTCGAGGCCGCCTTCTGGTGGCCCGATGCCATTGCAGGACGGGCGCGCCGGCTCAATTTCAGCACCGATGCCTCGCATCGATTCGAGCGTGGCGTGGATCCTGCCACGACCGTCGAGCACCTCGAATACGTGAGTCGGCTGATCGTCGAGATCTGTGGTGGAAAAGCCGGTCCTGTCGACGACCAGGTCACGGTGTTGCCTCCCGCGCGCGACGTGACACTGCGTTTCGATCGTGCCCGCAAAGTGATCGGGCAGCCGATCAGCGACGAGACGATCATCTCGTCGTTGGGTCGTCTGGGTCTGCCCCTTCGGTTGGTCGCCGGCGGATTCGGCTCCCCCGAGCCGGGAACATCCGCAGGTCATGAGGCTGCCGGACGCGGCGGTGAAGGCGCATCTTGCATCGTGGCCGTCCCGAGCCATCGTTTCGACCTGAAACTGGAAGAAGACCTGATCGAGGAAGTCGCTCGGATCTACGGCTACGAGAATCTGCCGCTGCGTCCGCCGATCGCAGCGTCGCCGATGAGCGCGGTGCCCGAAGCCCGTCGATCGGTGATCTCGGTCAAGCGTGCGCTGGCGGCGCGCGATTACCAGGAAGTGATCAACTACAGTTTCGGCGCCGGCGAGATCGATCGTCTGCTTAGTGATATCCCGCCCATCGCGCTGCTCAATCCGATCGCGAAGACCCTGGATGTGATGCGCACGACGTTGCTCGGCGGACTGCTCGGTGTGCTGCGCAGCAACCTGAACCGCAAATCGTCACGCGTTCGCGTGTTCGAGACCGGCAAGGTATTCCTGGCCGATTCCACGGTTGCGAGCGGGCCGTTGACCGTGGCGGGACTCAGGCAGCCCGAACGACTGGCCGCGCTCGCCTACGGCAGCGCTGTCGAGGATCAGTGGGGCGAGCGTTCGAGGCAAGTCGATTTCCACGATCTCAAGCAGGATCTGACGACGCTTTGTCCGGATCGGGTCCTGGCGTTCGAAACCGCCGAGCACGTTGCCCTGCATCCGGGACGCAGTGCGCGAATCTGCATCGAAGACGGATCGCCGATCGGATGGATCGGTGAACTGCATCCGGCCATGCAACAGCAACTCGAGTTGAGCGCGCGGGTGCAATTGTTCGAGATCGATCTCGATGCGCTGCTGGCGCGCGCGCCCGTCGTGTACCAGCCGGTGTCGCGGTTTCCACCGTCGATCCGCGATATCGCCGTGGTCGTCGACAACGCCGTTCCGGCCGCTGCGATTTACGACGAAATCTGGCGAATCGTGCGATTTAACGAAGTCGCCAAGCCGATCCACAACATCATGCTGTTTGACGAATACCGCGGTAAAGGTTTGGAAAATAAAGAAAAAAGTCTTGCGTTCAGGCTGTGGATGCAAGATACTGGACGAACATTGGAGGACGGTGAGGTTGGTGCGGCAGTCGATGCCGTCGTGCAAGCGTTGGGTGTGCGCTTTGGCGCCAGACTACGCTGACCAGAAGCCGGCCACGGCTCCCTATCATTCAAGTTGGCAGAAATAAGGCCCGTCATGTCTTCGGACGGCAACCGACCAATGTCGCGGCAGTTCACGTCTCCTATCGACGTCACCATCGACCCCGTCATCACGGGGTCCGATACCGCGTCGACGCTCACCAAAGCCGAACTGGCCGAGATGCTGTTCGAGCAGGTGGGGCTCAACAAGCGCGAAGCGAAGGACATGGTCGAGACGTTCTTCCAGGAGATCCGCGCGGCTCTGGAACGTGGCGAAAGCGTGAAATTGTCCGGCTTCGGCAACTTCCAGTTGCGTGACAAGCCGCAGCGACCTGGTCGCAATCCCAAGACGGGCGAAGAGATTCCGATATCGGCGCGTCGTGTTGTCACCTTCCATGCGAGCCAGAAATTGAAAGCCCAGATCGAAGAAGCGGTCACCGCGCCCGGTACGACCTCCTGAGCATGCAGAACCCCAAGATCGATGCATCGGTGTCGTTGCCGCCCATACCGGCCAAGCGTTATTTCACCATCGGCGAAGTCAGCGAGCTGTGTGGCGTCAAGCCGCACGTCCTGCGCTACTGGGAGCAGGAGTTCACCCAGCTGCGTCCGATGAAGCGACGCGGTAATCGTCGCTACTACCAGCATCACGAAGTCCTGCTCGTTCGACGCATTCGCGATCTGCTCTACGAACAGGGGTTCACGATCAGCGGCGCGCGCAATCGACTCGGCGAACAGACGGCAACCGGTCGTGACACCGAGAACGGCCAGGAAGGCGAAGTGTCGTTCGTACTGGTCCGAGAGGAACTGGTGTCGGTGCGCGATGATCTGATGGCCGCACTGGAGAAACTTCAGGGCGAATCCTGAACATGTCTGCGACGATTCCTGAACGGATCGCTGGCCGCAGTTGCGAACGTGGTCGATGAATCGAACGACGGGTCATTGCCGACGGCGCTGTCACCTGCGAATGTCTGGTCCCCGGCGAATCGTTGCTGGAATATGGCTATAATGCGCGTTGGTTTCGGGGCGTAGCGCAGCCTGGTAGCGCACTTGCATGGGGTGCAAGGGGTCGAGTGTTCGAATCACTCCGTCCCGACCAAATGGATCGATGGGTTGGCAGTGATGAACTGCCGGCCCATTTTTTTTGGTGATGCTGGCGACGGAACTCCTTTCGTGCAACCTGTTCTTCCGGGCAGCAGCCTTTACCACACGACGCTCTCGTCCGCCCGACCTTGCCTCCGCACCACTTCGCGTCCAAGCAATCTCGCTTCCAAGCATCTCGCTTCCACGCAATCTCGCTTCCACGCAATCTCGGTTTCCGCACGAACCCTTAAAGTCCGCAGAAATTTACCTGGCTCGACTTCGTTGATCGCATGTCGTCGTGACGGTCGGGCATGTCGCTTGCCGCGACCCGGCCATGAACGGGCTGAATGACCTCCACTGGCGCGGCGCTGCCGGCATCACCGGCAGCATCCTCGTGGTTCTCTCGATCGTGTTGGGCATCGGTGCCTTCTGGTTGCTGGCGTTGGGCGGCACGGCCTACTACGTCGTTGCGGCGATCGGGCTTTTGCTGACCGGTCTGTTCCTGCTCCAGCGTTCGCAGCGCGCGATCTGGACGTTCGCGGCGCTGCTGTTCGCAACGCTGTTGTGGGCGGTCTTCGAGGCAGGTCTCGACTGGTGGCCGCTGGCTGCACGGCTCGACTTCTTTTTCGTCATTGGCATCGTCCTGCTGTTGCCCAGGATCACGAGTGACCTCGGGACCCATCCTTCTCGGCAGGAAGCGGCGGCAGGCGAGAGTTCGCAAATCTCCATTCGCCGCGGTCCGGGCCTTGCTCTGATGCTTGCCTTGGTTTCGGTGTCCGGCGTCAGCGTGGCCGCATGGTTCAATGATCCACACGCCATTGCCGGCTCGTTTGCAACGACGGGCGGCGTCTCCGCGACGCAGGCTCGCTCGCTGACGCAGACTATCCCTGCGATGCAGGCCGAACCTGTGCCCGAGGTGCCGTCCGGCGAATGGCATGCCTACGGCCGTACCGGTTTCGGGCAACGCTATTCGCCCCTGGCAGAGATCGATGCCGGCAACGTTTCGCAACTGCAGGTAGCGTGGCGCTTCGAGACCGGTGACATTCGCGGCCAGTCCGGGGATCCGGTGGAGACGACGTACGAGGTGACGCCACTGAAGATCGGGGACCGACTCTTCCTCTGTACACCACATCAGGACGTGATCGCGCTGAACGCGACCACGGGCGCGCAGATCTGGCGCTACAGCCCGCAACTCGAACCCGAACTCGCCCTCCAGCACCTGACCTGCCGTGGGTTGTCGTACCAGCCGCCACGCCCACCGGAAGGCGACGACACGACCGGTCATTCGCCGGCGACCTGTGCCGCGAAGTTGTTCATGCCGACCGCCGATGGCAGGCTGGTCGCGCTCGATCCAGGCACCGGCGCCTTGTGTACCGGTTTCGGCGCCGGCGGCCAGGTCGATCTCTGGGACGGCATGCCGAACAAGCGACCGGGTGCCTACTACTCGACCTCGCCGGTCGTCGCGACTTCCAGCTTGGTGATCGTCGGCGGCACCGTGCTCGACAACGTTTCCACGCGGGAGCAATCGGGTGTGATTCGAGCCTTCGACATCGACAACGGAGAACTCGTCTGGAACTGGGACTCGGGCAATCCGGAAACGACCACGCCGTTGCCCGAAGGCCAGGAATATGTCGCCAACTCTCCCAACAGTTGGTCGATCTCCAGCGTCGACGAAGCGCTCGGGATGGTCTATGTACCGATGGGTAATCAGCCACCGGACCAATGGGGCGGTAACCGCAGCGCAGCGGTCGAGCGATTTTCGTCGTCGGTCGTGGCACTCGACCTCGCCACAGGTGCCGTTCGCTGGGTGTTCCAGACGGTTCATCACGATCTCTGGGACTACGACGTGCCGTCGCAGCCGAGCCTCATCGACCTGACGATCGACGGAGATTCCGTGCCGGCCCTGGTGCAGCCGACGAAGCAGGGTGAGCTTTTCGTGCTCGACCGCCGTAATGGCGAACCGGTCCTCCCGGTGAAGGAGATCGCGGCGCCGCAAGGGGCGGCGAGGGGTGATCACACCGCGGCGACGCAACCCGTCAGCCGCCTTTCCTACGAGCCTGCGCCGCTTACCGGCAGTGCGATGTGGGGCGCCACGATGTTCGACCAGCTTGCGTGCCGGATAGCATTCCATCGCCTGCGCTACGAGGGCCGCTTCACGCCGCCCTCGATCGAAGGCTCATTGGTCTATCCCGGCAACTTCGGTGTGTTCAACTGGGGCAGCGTTGCTGTCGATCCGCGGCGCCAGATCGCCTTCACCACGCCGGTGTATCTTGCGTTCGTCTCGACATTGAAGCCACGCCCTGACGACACGACGCTCGTGGTCAATGAATCACCGCCCGGGAACAATCTGCCGGCGCTCAACGAAAACTTCGGTGCGCCTTTCGCGGCCGACATGCATGCGTTCCTATCGCCTCTGGGCCTGCCTTGCCAGGCGCCGCCATGGGGTTACGTCGCCGGCGCCGACCTGACCTCGGGCGAGATCGTCTGGAAGCACCGCAACGGAACGGTGCGCGATCTCTCGCCCATCCCGCTGCCGTTCAGGATGGGGGTGCCGAGTCTCGGCGGTCCGATCATTACTGCCGGCGGCGTCGCTTTTCTTTCGGGAACGCTCGACTATTTCGTTCGTGCCTACGACATCGATGACGGCAGGCAACTCTGGGAGAGTCGTCTTCCTGCCGGCGGGCAAGCAACGCCGATGACCTACCTCGGCGCAGACGGCCGCCAGTATCTGGTGGTCGTCGCCGGCGGCCATGGTTCGACAGGCACGAAGGCTGGCGATTCCGTGATCGCCTATGCACTGCCGAAGTCGAATCAATGATCGTTGTCGAGCGTCACGAGGCGCTCGAACTTCCGGCTTGCGAGGTGGCAAAGACGCCGTTCCCGGCTTGTCATTTCGAGCCCGGCGCGCTAATGTCACGTTCTGTTGACACACATCGCGCCCATTATGCCAACTCCGCTTGACACTCTCAGGGGCCGGCCCATGAGTCCACACGACGCCGCCGGCAATGAACCCGACCTGCGAACGGGTAGCGCACCGGAAGGGGCAGCGGGCGCGGACGATCGAAGGCCCCATGCGGTCGTGATCGGCAGTGGTTTCGGTGGGCTGGCGGCTGCGATTCGCCTGTCGGCGCGGGGTTACCGGGTCACCGTGCTCGAGAAGCTCGATGCCCCGGGGGGCCGCGCGTATGTCTATCGGCAGGATGGTTTCACCTTCGATGCCGGGCCGACGATCATCACGGCGCCCTATCTTTTCGAGGAATTGTGGCAACTGTGCGGCCGGCGATTGTCGGACGACGTCGATCTGCGCCCCTGCGATCCTTTCTACAAGATTCGTTTCGACGACGGCTCGGTACTTTCCTATACCGCCGACCGCGAAAAAATGCGTGCCGAGATCGCGCGCTTCTCGCAGGCCGATGTCGCGGGTTTCGATCGCTTCATGGCCGTCAGCGAGACGATCTACAAAGTGGCATTCGAAGAACTCGCCGACAAGCCGTTCCATTCGCTGGCATTCACGCTGAAGTCGATGGTGCAACTGGTGCGACTGGGCGGTTATCGCTCGGTCTACAGTCGTGTCAGCGAATTCTTCAGCGACCCGCGACTGCGTATCGCCTTCAGCTTTCACCCATTGCTGATCGGCGGCAATCCGTTCACGACGACGGCGTACTACTGCCTGATCTCGCATCTCGAGAGCAAGTATGGCGTTCACTATGCGATCGGCGGTACGGGCATGCTGGTCAAGGGCATGGTCAAGCTGATCGGCGAACAAGGTGGCAACGTTCGCACGAAATGCGAAGTGGATCGGATTCTCGTCGAGTCCGGACGTGTCAGCGGCGTCCAACTGGCAGACGGTGAACGCATCGCCGCTTCGATCGTCGTTTCCAATGCCGAGCCCGGCTGGTTGTACGGAAAATTGCTGCGCGACCATACCCGACGTCGCTGGACAGACCGGAAGATTGCCCGGACAAGATTTTCGATGAGCCTGTTCGTCTGGTATTTCGGCACGAACAAGCGTTTCGACGACGTCTACCATCACACGATGGTGCTGGGGCCTCGCTATCGAGAACTGCTCGACGACATCTTCAATAAGAAGCATCTCGCGAGCGACTTCAGCCTTTACCTGCACCGTCCGACTGCCAGTGACCCGTCGCTCGCGCCGCCGGGCTGCGACACTTTCTATGTGCTCGCGCCGGTTCCGCACCTGCAAAGCGGAACCAATTGGGAGGAGCGAGCCGAACCCTATCGTGCAGCGATCCAGAAACGGCTCGAGGAAACGGTTCTTCCCGGTCTCGGCGA
The DNA here is from genome assembly GCA_041736455.1 of Burkholderiaceae bacterium. Taxonomy (GTDB): domain Bacteria; phylum Pseudomonadota; class Gammaproteobacteria; order Burkholderiales; family Burkholderiaceae_E; genus JAUIAI01. The sequence continues at coordinate 13,316 of JBGSTN010000012.1, forward strand.
GACGATCGTCAGTTCGCGAATGCTGACACCCGTCGATTTCGAGAAGCGACTGCTGTCGACTCATGGCGCAGCATTTGCGCTCGAGCCCCAACTGTTGCAGAGCGCCTACTTCAGGCCGCACAACAAGTCGGAAGAAGTCGATGGTCTTTATCTGGTGGGCGCCGGCACGCATCCCGGTGCCGGCCTGCCCGGTGTCGTATCGTCGGCGCGAATACTCGACCAGCTGGTGCCGGATCCCGCCGCCTTTCGAACGCGCTGAGCGTTCGACGAAGCCGGGCGTCGAACCTGAACGGATCGTCGACCTCGCTGGACGATCGATCCGCCTCGATGTTCAACCTGCCTGGAGGCGCCCCCGGGGATCAGTGGCGCAGGTCATGGACGATACGCTCGGCTGCCAGTCGACCGGAGAGCGTCGCCATCGGAACGCCTGGTCCCGGGTGCGCCGAACCACCGGCAAGGTAGAGGCCCGGAATCGCGCTGGCAGCGCCTGGCCTTGCAAAACTGCCGAGCGCTCCATGATTGGCGCGCCCGTAGAGTGCGCCGCCCGTCGCGGGGAACAATGCTTCGAATCCGCTGGGAGCAGTCACCTGCGAGTTGACGTCGTTCGATTCGATCGCGAGGCCGCAGTCGCGCAAGACACCGAAGGTGCGCGATCGCAGTGATTCGATCTGCGCGCCATCGAAGACCTGCCGATCACCGTCGGCGGGCGCATTGATCAAGACGAGCAACCGCTCTGCGGCACCGGGCGCGACGGTCTGGTGGTCGCCGCGATCCTGCGCGCAGACATAGACAGTAGGGTGTTCGGTGACGGTGCGACGTTTGAAGATCGCATCGAATTCACGCGGATAGTCGCTCGCAAAGAAGACGTTGTGATGCGCCAGGTCGAAACCACGCGTGCTCGCATGCACACACCAGGTGACCGCTGAAAGGGATCGCTCCAACCGGTCGGTGGGTTTGGCGGCCGAGCGTACGGCAGATCCGAGCAGCCCCTGGGTCAGCGCATGGGTGTCGCCGTTGTAGACGATTGCGTCGGCGGGCAGCAGTTCACCGTCGGCGAGTCGAACGCCCGAAACACGACCGCCCGTGAGTTCGATGCCGGC
>JBGSTN010000178.1:0-5918 GCA_041736455.1 Burkholderiaceae bacterium
TGCGCGCCGTGCTGCCCGCATCGGTGGACGTCACGGTGATCGCCGATCGCACGACGACGATCCGCGCCGCCGTGCGCGACACGCAATTCGAATTGCTGCTGGCGGTACTGCTCGTGGTGCTGGTGAACTTCCTCTTCCTGCGCAGCGCACGCGCGACGATGATTCCGGGCGTCGCCGTGCCCTTGTCGATCATCGGCAGCCTGGGTGTCATGTATCTGGCCGGCTTCTCGATCAACAACCTGACCCTGATGGCCCTCGTGATCTCGACCGGCTTCGTGATCGATGACGCGATCGTGATGATCGAGAACATCGTGCGGCATCTCGATCTCGGCAAGCCACCACTGCAGGCCGCTCACGACGGCGCACGCGAGATCGGATTCACGATCATCTCGTTGACCGTTTCGCTGCTCGCCGTGCTGATCCCGCTACTGTTCATGGGCGACGTGGTCGGTCGACTCTTCCACGAGTTCGCGATCACGCTTGCGGTCGCGATCCTGATCTCTGCATTGGTCTCGCTGACCTTGACGCCCATGATGTGCGCCTACCTGCTGGAGCGGGAAGGCGGTACATCACCTACGCGAATCGGGGCTCGTGCGGGTCGCGCTTTCGAATCGCTGGTCGCAGCCTATGGACGCGGACTCGACCGGGTGCTCGACCGACCGCGACTGACGCTCGGTCTGTTCATGGTGACGATTCTGATGACCGGTGCCCTCTACGCGCTGGCGCCCAAGGGATTCTTTCCCGATCAGGACACCGGCCTGATCCAGGTCGTCACGCAGGCGCGCCAGTCGAGTTCGTTCGAGGCGATGTCGGAACGTCAGCAGGCATTGGCTGCGATCATCGTCGCTGATCCCGACGTCGCTCATGTGGCTTCGTTCATCGGCGTGGACGGGACGAATGCAACACTCAGCACGGGCCGCATGCAGATCACATTGAGACCTTTTGCCGAACGCGAAGCCTCCGCGCAGCAGGTCATCGAACGGCTCTCGCGCACGCTCGATCGCGTTCCCGGCATGACCGCGTGGATGCAGCCCGTGCAGGATTTGACGATCGAGGATCGCGTGTCGCGAACGCGGTATCAACTGCTGGTCAGCTCACCCGATGCCAAGGACCTGTCCCGGGCCAACGAACTGTTGCTGGAGCGGATGCGCGGGATGCCGCAACTGATCGATGTCGCGAGCGACCTGCAGGACAACGGACTGCAGGCCTGGGTCGAGATCGATCGTGCCGCGGCGGGGCGGCTCGGCGTGACCGTTGCGGCGATCGATGCCGCCCTGTACAACGCCTTCGGCCAGCGACTGATCTCGACGATCTACACGCAGTCGAGCCAGTACCGGGTCGTGCTCGAAGTGGCGCCCGGGTTCCGTCGCGGCATCGCAGCGCTCGATCAGGTCAACGTGCCGGGATCGCACGTCGATGCGTCGGGCAATCGCGTGGCGACCCAGGTGCCGCTGGCCGCCGTGGCCCGATTCGTCGAGCGTTCGGCGCCGATGGCGATCAGCCGCGTCGGGCAATTCCCGGCGGCAACGCTTTCGTTCAATCTGGCCGCCGATCGTTCGCTGGGCGAGGCGGTGAACGCCATCGAATCGGCATTAAACGCGCTCGAATTGCCGGCCAGTGCCGAGACCTCTTTCCAGGGCGCAGCGGCTGCATTCAATGCATCCCAGGTCAGTACGTTGTGGCTGATCCTTGCTGCAGTCGTCACGATGTATATCGTGCTGGGCGTCCTGTACGAAAGCTACATCCATCCGCTCACCATCCTGTCGACGCTGCCTTCGGCCGCCCTCGGCGCCTTGCTGGCACTCAGGGTCAGTGAGCTGGATTTCGGCATCATCGCGGTGATCGGCATCGTGTTGCTGATCGGCATCGTGAAGAAGAACGCGATCATGATGATCGACTTCGCGCTGGCGGCCGAACGTGCTCAGGGGCTGCAGCCGCGCGCCGCGATCCATCAGGCTTGTCTGCTGCGCTTTCGCCCCATCCTGATGACCACGATCGCGGCGCTTCTCGGCGCTTTGCCGTTGATGCTGGGCGGAGGTGCCGGCCATGAGCTTCGCAATCCGCTCGGTGTCGTGATGGTGGGCGGCCTCATCGTCAGCCAGTTGCTCACGCTGTTCACGACGCCGGTCATCTATCTCGGGTTCGCGCGGCAGTCGCAACGATGGCATAGATGGCGGCATCGAAAGGGGATTGGCGGGCGACGTGAGGAGATCGAGCCACTTGCGCCTGGCGAGCCAGTGCGATGAATCTCTCGGCGCCTTTCATCGCGCGACCGGTGGCGACGACCCTGTTGACTCTGGGCATCGCGCTCGCCGGATTGATCAGCTATTGGGGATTGCCGCGGGCGCCCTTGCCGCAGTTCGAGTTCCCGACGATCTCCGTGCGTGCCTCGCTGCCCGGCGCCAGCCCGGAGACCATGGCGGCAACGGTCGCTACGCCGTTGGAACGGGTACTGGGCACGATCGCGGGTGTCAACGAGATCACATCCAGTTCGACCGAGGGCAGTACGCGCATCAGCCTGCAATTCGAACTCGATCGCGACATCAACAGTGCGGCGCGCGACGTCCAGGCGGGTATCAATGCCGCGCGAACGCTGTTGCCAACCGGCATGCCGGAGAGTCCGTCCTATCGCAAGGTGAACTCGGCCGGCTCGCCGATCATCGTACTTTCCCTGACCTCCGATACGGCCAGCCGCGGCCAGATGCACGATGCCGGTTCGACGGTGATCGCGCAGCGCCTGTCGCAGCTATCGGGGGTCGGGCAGGTCACCGTCAGCGGCGGCGCGTTGCCGGCGATACGGATCGCACTCGAACCCGATCAACTGGTGGCACGCGGCATTGCCCTCGAGACGGTGCGCCGGGCGGTGGTGGCCGCCAATGCCAACCGACCGAAAGGCGTGCTCGAAGCAGGCGGATTGCTCTGGCAGATCGCCGCGAATGACCAGGCGCGCACGCCGGCAGACTACGAGTCCATCGTCCTGGCGACCGACGACGGCGCGGTCGTCAGACTGGGTGATGTCGCCAGGGTGACGGAATCGGTCGAGGACGTGCGCAGCTATGGCATCTCCAATGGTCGCGAATCCGTTCTCGTGTTCGTCTACAAGGCGCCCGGCACGAACATCATCGACACCGTGGCGAAGGTGCAGGAACTGCTGCCGCGGCTGAAGGGTTCGATCCCGGAGGCGATCGACGTCTCCGTCGTCGGTGAACGGACCAAGACCATTCGTGCGTCGCTGCAGGAAGTCCAGCAGGCGATGGTGCTCGCGGTCGCGCTGGTGGTGCTGGCAGTGCTGCTGTTCCTGCGCAACTGGCGCGCGACGTTGTTGCCGGCTGTCGTCGTGCCAGTCTCGCTCGCCGGTACGTTCATCGTCATGGCGTTGTGCGGCTATACGCTCGACAACCTCTCGACGATGGCGCTCACCATCGCGATAGGGTTCGTCGTCGACGATGCGATCGTCGTGCTCGAGAACATTTCGCGCCATATCGAGCGCGGTCTGACACCGACCGAAGCGGCGCACCGTGGTGCCCGCGAAATCGGATTCACGCTGGTCTCGATGAGCGTGTCGCTGGCTGCCGTGTTCATTCCGGTGTTCGCGCTGGGCGGTATCGTCGGCAGATTGTTCCACGAATTCGCCGTGGTGACGGTGGCTGCGATTCTCGTTTCGCTGCTGATTTCGCTGACCACGGCCCCGATGCTGGCCGCACACGTGATGTTGCCGCGGCGACCACGTTCGTCCGGAATTCCGCGCGACGGGTCGGGTGTGTACGCGAGAAGTCGCCGACGCGCGGTGGCGCTGTACAGGCGTTCGCTCAAATGGACGCTGCGTCATCAGCCGGTGGCAGTGCTGTCACTGATCGCCGTCGTCGCGCTCAATGTGGTGCTGTATGCCGCGATTCCGAAGGCCTTCTTCCCCGAGCAGGACACCGGTCTGGTCTGGGGCAGTGTCAGTGCCGACCAGACGAGTTCCTTTCAGGTGATGAAGCAGAGAGTCGAGGACTTCTCTGCGGTGCTGCGTGCCGATCCGGCGGTGCAAACGGTGAATGGGTTCACCGGCGGCGGCCGGCGAAATTCCGCGCGATTCTTCATTACGTTGACGCCGCTGGCAGAGCGCGGGGTCAGTGCCCGTGCGGTGATCGACAGGCTGCGCGCAAAAATGGCGAGGTTTCCGGGTGTGAGGATCTACCTGTCGCCGATCCAGGATATCCGGATCGGCGCGCGCGAGGCCAGCACCGATCTCTATTACACGCTGCAAGCCGATGATCTCGCCGAGTTGTCGCGCTGGGAACCCCGCGTGCGTCGCGCGCTGGCGAGTTTGCCGGAAGTGACCGACATCGACACGGACCAGCAGGACGACGGCCTGCAGACCTCGCTGATCGTCGACCGCGATGCGGCAGCGCGCGTCGGTGTGACGATGGCCGCGATCGATGCCACCCTGAACAACGCGTTCGGTCAACGCCAGATCGGAGTGATCTACAACCCGCTGAACCAATACCGCGTCGTGATGGAACTCGCACCCCGATATCTGCAGAGCCCGGCGACGCTGGATCGACTGACGGTCTCGAATTCACGTGGTGAATCGATTGCCCTCGCATCGATCGCGCGATTCGAGATGACCAATACGCCGCTGTCCGTGAGTCACGAAAGCGGTACGCCGGCGGCCACGATCAGCTTCAGTGTGCCGCCCGGTGGGTCCTTGTCGGCGGCGACGGCCGCCATCGACACCGCCGTCGGTCGTCTGGGGCTGCCGGTGTCGGTCAGAGGCAGTTTCCAGGGCAGCGCCAGTGCCTTCCAGAAGTCGCTTTCGTCACAGCCATTGCTCATCGCCGCTGCGATGTTGACGATCTATCTGGTACTCGGCATGCTCTACGAGAGTCTGATCCATCCGGTAACGGTCTTGTCGACGTTGCCATCTGCCGGCGCCGGCGCACTGCTGGCGTTGATGTCGTTCGGGACCGAGTTCTCGATCATCGCGCTGATTGCCGTGATCCTGCTGATCGGCATCGTGATGAAGAATGCGATCATGATGATCGACGTGGCGATCAGGCGCCAGAGGTCGGGCCTGCAATCGTCCGGCGCTGCGATCTTCAGGGCAGCTAATCTGCGTCTTCGCCCGATTCTGATGACCTCGATCGCCGCGATTCTCGCGGCCGTGCCGCTGGCGGTTGGAGTAGGCGAAGGTGCGGAATTGCGTCGACCGCTCGGCATCGCCATCGTTGGTGGCCTGATCCTCAGTCAGGTGCTGACGCTCTACACGACGCCGGTCATGTTCGTTCTGATGGACAGGTTGCGTCGCCCCGGACGGCTGAAGCGACCGCGGTGGCTGCGCGCCGGTCGCGCGCCGCAGGTCACGGGCTGATCCCGCGATGCCGAGCAGTCACCAAGTGCCGATACCGTCCGATGCTGCCGATCCCGTCCCGAATCCGATGATTCCGTCCCGATGCCGATGATCTTGACCTGATGCTGCTGATTCGAATCCTGCCCGTTCTGGCCGCGCTTCTCTGCGCTTGCACCGCGACGACGATTGCGCCGCCTCCGCCGGCAACCCCGGGCGCCTCGTTCAAGGCCAGCCAGGATTGGCAGCCGGCCCGACGTCTCGAACCCGTGCCGCAGAAGTGGTGGACATTGTTCAACGATCCCGTGCTGAACGCGCTTCAGGATCGACTCGTCATCGGCAATGAATCGTTGCGGCTGGCCGCCATCCGTGTCACCCAGGCGCGCTCGTTGCTTGCCTTGAGCGGCCGCGCGATCTTGCCTTCCGTCAGTGCGGGTCCGTCCGCGACCCGAGGGTCGTCGTCCGTGAATGCCACCAATGGCGTGGTCAATTCGGTTTCTCTCGGGGCCGACGCGACCTGGGAGATCGATCTTTGGGGGCGCCTCGGTCAGGCGCAGGAGGCAGCGCGCTCCAGGCTGCGGGCCAG
>JBGSTN010000215.1:0-2066 GCA_041736455.1 Burkholderiaceae bacterium
GGTCGACGCCGCTGCCGGGCATGAACTGGTCCGGCGCGGCCGGGATGCGGTGGCGACCGGCGAACTACGACAACTGGTGAAGGCTGACCACGGGTTTCACCGGTTCGTCTACCTGGCCAGCGGCAATGCGCTGCTGATCGACACCGCCGATCGCCATTGGCCACACACCCAGCGGACGATGGCGGCCTACATCGCGCAGGTCGGGTCGCACGATATCGTCTGGCGTGAACACCAGGCGATTCTCGACGCCATTCTGGCCGGCGATACCCGCGCCGCCGAAAGGCTCAGCCGACGCCACGCCGAACAATCGCTCAAACTCATCCTCGCGAGTCGCCAGTCCGGCAAGCCGGCCGCTGCCAACGCCGTTCCCGCAAAGCCTCCGGGGCGACGCGGCGGTTCGAGGACCAGAACGATCATGACCCAGGAGACAACATGAAACTGAACGACACACAACTCGCCCGCTTCGAGCAGGATGGCTATCTGTTCTTCCCCGGCCTTTTCTCGTCGGAGGAAATGGCGGTCCTGCGCGCGGAAGCGCGCGAGATCTACAAGGAATTCCGTCCGGAGATCGTCCGCGAGAAAGACGGCAAGACCCCGCGCACCAGTTTCGCCGCGCATACCTACAACGATGCCTTCGCAAAGCTCGGTCGCCACCCCCGCATGATCGAACCGGTCCGCCAGATCCTGGGTGAAGACGTCTACATGCATCAGTTCAAGATCAACGGCAAGCAGGCATTCGACGGCGATGTCTGGCAATGGCATCAGGACTTCGGCACCTGGCATCGCGACGACGGCATGCCCGAGGCACGTGCGATGAACGTGGCCGTCTTCCTCGACGAGGTCAACGAATTCAATGGTCCGCTCTACTTCATTCCGGGGTCGCACCGCGAGGGCGTCGTCGCCGCAGGTCATGATGTGCAGACCACGAGCTACCCGCTCTGGACGCTCGACAACGACAAGGTGCGCGAACTCGCCACGCGCGGCGGCCTGGTGGCGCCGCGCGGTCCGGCCGGGTCGATGCTCCTCTTTCATGGCTGCCTCGTGCACGGTTCTCCTTCGAACATGTCGCCGTGGGATCGCGTGATCATCTATCTGAGCCTTTGCGCGGTCAGCAATCACATCACGCTGCACAATCGGCCCGAGTACATCGCGCATCGCGACTTCACGCCGATCACGGCCTTGTCAGACGACTGCCTGCTGCGCGACGACGTCCATGGCCTGCCCTGGCCGAGCTCCGCCGATCAGTCGCGAGCTGCCGCATGAACCTCTACTCGAAGCTGCAAAGTCGCCAGGCCGAAGGCAAGCCGCTGCGCGTGGGGCTGATCGGCGCCGGCAAGTTCGGCGCGATGTATCTGTCGCAGGCGCCTCGCACGCCCGGCATCCACATCGTGGGCATTGCCGATCTGTCGCTGTCGCGCGCCCGTGAGACGCTCGGCCGGGTCGGATGGCCGGAAGAACGCTTCGGCGCCAGGGATCTGGCCACGGCGCTGCGCACCGGGACCACCGCGCTGATCGAAGACAGTGCGGCGTTGATCGCCGCCGATGGCATCGACATCATCATCGATGCCACCGGGCATCCGGCGGCGGGTATCCGCCACGTGCTTGCCTGCTGCGAGCACGGCAAGCACATCGTCATGGTGAACGTCGAGGCCGACGCGCTCGCCGGGCCGCTGCTCGCCGAGCGTGCGCGATCGGCGGGCATCGTCTATTCGCTCGCTTACGGTGACCAGCCAGCCTTGATCTGCGAGATGGTGGACTGGGCACGTGCCGCGGGGTTCGAAGTCGTCGCGGCGGGAAAAGGAACGAAATACCTTGCACACTTCCATCAGTCCACGCCGGACGATGTCTGGGGCTACTACGGCCTCACCGATGCCGATGCCCGTGCCGGCGGCATGAATCCGCAGATGTTCAACTCGTTCCTGGACGGCACGAAGTCCGCGATCGAGATGGCCGCGGTCGCCAACGCGACGGGGCTGAGCGCACCGGCCGACGGTCTGGCTTTCCCGGCCTGTGGCGTGGACGATCTGGCGCGACTGCTCAAGCCGCGCAGCGACGGCGGCATCCTT
>JBGSTN010000255.1:0-4836 GCA_041736455.1 Burkholderiaceae bacterium
CGCCACAATGCGCTCGCCGCGATCGCGGCCGCCGTCGACGTCGGTGAGCCGGTCACTCGGGCAGTGGCCAGCATGGCGACTTTCCGTGGGGTGAAGCGGCGACTCGAGTTGCGCGGTACGGTCGATGGCGTCGCGGTGATCGATGATTTCGCGCATCACCCGACCGCGATCGCGATGACGATTGCCGGTCTGCGCGAGCGAATGGGGGCTGCAGGCCGCATCATCGCGTTGCTCGAGCCGCGTTCCAACACGATGCGCATGGGCGCGATGAAAGACCAGCTCGCCGAAAGCGTGCGGTCGGCCGATCATGTGTTCGTGCTCGATGGCGGCTTCGATTGGCAACCGGCCGAGGTTTTCGCATCGCTAGGCGCCAGGTTCTGGACGAGCGGATCCGTCGAAGCCATCGTCGACCGTGTGGTCTCGATCGCCCGCGCCGGCGATCGGGTCCTGGTGATGAGCAATGGGGGCTTCGGTGGCATCCACCAGAAACTGCTGTCGGCACTGGCGGTTCGTTGATCGGCGCTTTGCCGATCGTTGCAGTTCGATGGTCGGCGGAACGCTGATCTTTCCGGATCGAGGGGCAGGCAATGCTGATCTATCTGCACGGGTTTCGTTCTTCGCCTCAGTCGTTCAAGGCGCGCATGCTCGCGCAACGCTTGACCGCGATCGGTCAGGGCGACGAATTCCGCTGCCCGCAGCTGCCGGTCTCCCCGCAGGCCGCGATCCAGTGCATTCGTGACAGTCATTCACTGACGCCGGATGTCACGCTGGTCGGCAGTTCGCTGGGTGGCTACTACGCGACCTGGCTCGCCGAGCGGACCGGCTGCCGGGCCGTGCTGCTCAATCCGGTGGTCCATGCGGCGCGCGATCTTGCCGGGCTGGTCGGCGAGCACCGTACCTGGCATGGGGAGGAGCCGATGGAGTTTCGCGCCGAGTACCTGCGCGAACTGGCCGAGCTCGAAACGCCTGCAATCAGTTTCCCCGATCGATATCTGCTGATCGCCGCGAAGGGCGACGAACTGCTCGACTGGCGCGAGATGATCGCGCATTACCGAACCGTCGAGACGGTACTGCTGCCCGGCAGCGACCACGGTCTGTCGGATTTCGAGCAACACATCGACCAGGTGCTGCGCTTTGCCGGATATGTCCCGCGCTGAGTCCGGGTGACGATGTCCGTCGGTGCCTTGTTGCGGCGACCGACAGACGGTAGCAAAGAGGTCTCGCGACCTTGGGCGGGCCCGTATAATCGGGCGCCTATGGCGTTCGCACTATTCGAGGAAAACGGCGACCTGAAGTCAGGAACCGTGCTGGCCGACAACGGCACCAGTCTGCAGGTCGAGCTGGTGTCGGGTCGACGCGCGAAGATCAAGGCCGCCCATATCTATCTGCGTTTCGAATCGCCCACCGCGGATGCGTTGCTGCCTGCGGCCAATGCAGCGGCCGAATCGATCGATATCGATTTCCTTTGGGAATGCGCACCCGACGACGAGTTCGGTTTCGAGGCGCTCGCCCACGACTATTACGGCGGCAAGCCCGATGCGGTGCAGGCGGCGGCTCTGCTGACCAAGCTCAAGTCGGCGCCGATCTACTTTCAGCGCAAGGGGCGCGGCCAGTTTCGCGCCGCACCCAGGGAAACCGTCAAGGCCGCGCTGGCCGCCCAGGAAAAGCGACGCGAACGCGATGCGCTGATCGCTCGGTATGCGCAGGACATGATCGAAGGCCGGCTGCCGGAGCCGGTTCGCGACGCGGCGAGCCAGTTGCTCGTGCGACCCGACAAGATGAGCATGGAATGGAAGGCGTTCGAGACCGCGATGGCCGCCACCGGGCAATCGCCGGAGCGACTGTTGTTCACGCTCGGTGCGTTCCCGACGGCGCACGCGATGCATATCGAGCGTTTCTGTGCCGAGCAGTTCCAGTTCGGCGCGGGCTTCTCGACGTCGCTCGAAACCTGGCGTCTCGACGACCAGGCGGTCGAACGTCTCGCCGCGCTGCCGGTTTCGTCGACCGTTGCATTCTCGATCGACGATTCCAGTACGACCGAGATCGACGACGCGCTGTCGGTCCAGCGCCTCGAGGATGGCCGTGCCCGGGTCGGCATTCACATCGCCGCGCCCGCGCTCGCCGTCGCTCCGGGCTCGGAACCCGATCGGATCGCTCGCGAACGGATGTCGACCGTCTACATGCCGGGCGAGAAGATCACGATGCTGCCGCGCTCGGTCGTCGAGGCGTTCTCCCTCGATGCCGGTGTGGACGTCCCCGCGCTCTCGCTCTATTTCGAACTCAATGAAGCGGGCGATGCGCTGCGTCGAACCTACTCGGTGGTCGAACGCATCACGGTGGCCGACAACCTGCGCCACGATGTTCTCGACGAAGTGTTCACCGAACAGGCGCTGGAAGATCCGGCTTCCGACCTGCCGCACGGTGACGCGATGCGGGCGCTGTGGAAGCTGACCCTCGCGCAGGTCCGTGAGCGCGAGAAGATCCGCGGCAAGCCGGAGCCCAAGTTTCGTACCGATTTCAGCTTCTCGATCACGGACGACCGGGTCGAGATCGTGCAGCGCCGGCGCGATGCGCCGCTGTCCCGGATCGTTGCCGAGATGGCGATTCTCGCGAACACGCATTGGGGTGCGCTGCTGGCCGACCGCCAGGTCGCCGGCATCTACCGCTCCCAGCAGGGCGGCCGGGTACGCATGAGTACGCAGGCCCTGCCACACGAAGGGATCGGCGTTGCGCAGTACATCTGGGCGACGTCGCCGTTGCGTCGCTACATCGACCTGGTCAACCAGCGCCAGCTCCTGGCGGCCGTCGAGCAACAGGTTCCCCCTTTGGCCGCCAACAGCGCCGAAATCTTCTCGATCATGCCGGCGTTCGAAGCACGGCATGCCGCCTACCAGGATTTCCAGCAGCGCATGGAGCGCTACTGGTGCATGCGCTGGGTCGAGCAGCAACCGATCCGCCGATTCCAGGCCGTGGGCGTGCGCGATGACATGGTGCGACTGGTCGACGCGCCGCTGTACTTCAGGGCCTCTGGCGCACCGCTGGTTGCTCCGGGCCGTCGCCTGCTGGTCGAGTTGCTTGCCTGTGATCCGATCGATCTGGCGGTGCAGGCACGTTTCGTCGAACTGATCGCGGGCGATGCCGACGATGCCGTCGACGCGCTCGACGAAGCGGTCGGCGAGGTGGGCGATCGTCCGACGACTGGTGTCCTGATCGAACCGACCGGCGGCACGATCGAGGCGGCGAGTACCGCGATCCAGTCGTCTGGCGAAATGGCAACGATCACAACGACGCCGGGGGCGCCGGGTTCGACCCTGGCAGAGTCCGGAGAACCCCAGTGAGGAAGCGACCATGAGTGCGCTGGCTGGCAGGGCCTGGTTCGATCCGTTGCGTGTACCGCTCAATCAGGCGCTGGTCTTCTCGATCGCGCTGCACTCGTTGCTGATGTTGATCACGTTCGCGCCGCCCGATCCCATCAAGTTCAAGCCGCTGGATTCCCGTCTCGAAGTGATCCTGCTCAATGCACGAAGCGCCTCCAAGCCGGTCAGCCCGGATGTCGTCGCGCAGGTCGACATGACTGCGGGCGGTGAACACGACAAGGGTCGTGCAAAGTCTCCTCTGGCACCCGACGAGAAGCTCGAGGCCGGCACCGACATCGAGCGCAAGCAGAAGCGCGTCGCCGATCTCGAGGCCGCGCAACGGCAATTGATGGCGATGACACGCAGCGTCCAGACGTTCGTCGAGCAGCCCGAAGCGCAGAAATCGCCCGCGCCGACGGGGACCGACGACGAAGACATACAGTTCAAGATCGCGATGCTGCAGGCGCAGATCGAAAAGAGCATCGATGCGTACAACAAGCGTCCGCGCCGGTTGACCTATGGAGTCAACGCGGTGGGTGCTTCGTATGCGCGCTACGTGACCGACTGGGCAGCCCGCATCGAGCAGATCGGCACCGCGCGATACCCGACCGAAGCTCGCGGCAAGCTCTACGACTCGCTGGTGATCACCGTCGAGATCCAGAAAGACGGGCATGTGGGCGACATCATCATCAATCGGAAATCGCAGCATGAAGCATTGAACAAGGCGATTCGAGAGATCGTGCTGGCTGGTGCACCCTACGAGCCCTTCACCGGTGAAATGGCCAACGAGGGTGACATCCTGCAGATCGTCCGCACCTGGACCTTCACCAATCAGGCACTGAGAACGACGGCACCGCCGGCCAGCGGGGGATGAAGACGGTTGGCATACCTGCCGTCCACCTGACCGGCACGACGACGCCGCTGCGCTTCGCCGTCATCGGCAAGCCGATCGCGCACAGTCGCTCTCCCGAGATCCACGCTGCCTTCGGCCGTGCGACCGGCCGCGTGTTGACCTACGAGCGCCTGCTTGGCGAACCGGAAGAATTCGCCGCTGACGTCGCGGCTTTCGGTGCGGCCGGCGGGCGCGGCATGAATGTCACGCTGCCATTCAAGGAACAGGCATTCGCACTCGCGACGCGCCTTACCGAAAGGGCGCAGGCGGCGGGCGCGGTCAATACGCTCTCGTTCGAGCCGGGCGGCATGCTCGCCGACAACACCGACGGCGCCGGGCTGGTCAATGATCTGACCGGTCGCCACGGAGTCCGGTTGACGGGCATGCGTGTCGTGCTGATCGGTGCGGGCGGTGCGGCCCGAGGGGTCCTGCAGCCATTGCTCGCTGCTGGCGTTGCCGAATTGCTGATTGCCAATCGCACGATTGCCCGAGCTCAGGCGCTGGCCGCATTGGCAGCCGAATGGTCGCGATACGGGCAGGTACCGATCCGCGCGCTTGCGCTGACGGACCTGGCCGACGTCGTCGACA
>JBGSTN010000256.1:0-2776 GCA_041736455.1 Burkholderiaceae bacterium
TGTCGACGACGGTCACGTCGAAGCGCTGGCGCGCCAGATCGACTGCCGCGCTCAATCCGCCGGCGCCCGCACCAATGACGACGATACGCCGGCGACGACTCGCGCTGCTCAATTCATGCCCCTTGCTGCCGGGCTGCAAGAGGCCGCATGCGTCTTTTGACGAGGCTGCGCTGATAGATGATGATCACCAGGCCGATGGTGAGGGGGATGCCCCAGTAAGCAGGGTACAGCGCGAGTTCGGGAATCAGCCGCACCGCGCCGAAGGCAAAGAAGGCGGTATAGACCGAGATGCCGGCGCCGACGATCGCCTTGATATGTTCGAGTTGCCAGTCGGCCGGACCTGGCCGCCGCTGCAGCATGAACCACAGATTGGTGGCGACCGTCGCAAATCCGACGATCGACGCGGCCAGCATCAGCGGTTGCCCGAGCAGCCAGCCATGAATCGCGCAATTCGCTGCGGCAACCGTCAGCACGACTTGCAGGACCATGTTGTGCCAGGCTCTGTTGCGGGCGTGGTCGCGACGATTGGTGACGCAGAGCCAGCCATACCAGGCCAGGTTGATCGTCAGGATTGCGAGGTAGAGCATCATCCAGCCGAAAATGCCGCGAATCATCGCGGGGTCCGCGAACTCGGGCATTCCTTCGAGACGGGGATGCGTGGTGATCGGATCGACCAACGTCACGAGACTCATCGCGATGGCGAAAGATCCGGTGGCTAGCATCGAGCGCGCGAAGAGGCGACCCCAGCGCTTGTGCGTGTCACCACCCTTGCCCGCGAAGACGGGTATCCAGAACACGATCAGCCCCGTGGCGCCCGTGATGATGTGACCTGCGACCAGGCCGTGGAATAACTGAAGACTTGTCATGATTCAATTATCGGTGAAACCTGCTAACGTGCAAGCCTCTTGAAGATCCCGCGCACTTTCCCATTGCATGTCCCGACACCTCGACCATCACCCAGACGGAAGCGCCGCAGGTCTCGATTCACCATCGACCTGGCGGCCACCTGCGCCACGGCCATTGCCGCCCGTCGTCTCCCTGCTGAGAGTCGTCTGGCAAGGCGAGGGCAACCTGCTGAGCCTGCTGCCTTCCGCGGCCTATCACGACTGGGTCGGACGACTCGGCTATTCCCGGCGTGACATCCTGATCGTCAACGAGCCGACGCTCGTGAAGAGGGTGCTGGTCGATGCCGAAGGCATCTTTCCGAAGAACGATCTGATGGTCAGTGCGCTCGATCCGCTGGTCGGCGAATCGATCTTCGTTTCCAATGGCGATACATGGCGCAGGCAGCGCGCGATGATCGATCCCGCCTTGTCGATGATGCGCGTCAGCAAGGCATTTCCCGCGATGGTCGCCGCGATCGATCTGCACGAGGCGCAACTGGACGATCTGGCTGCGCGGGGCGAGCCCCTGTCACTCGACATGACGATGAGTCATCTCGCTGCCGACATCATTTCACGCGCGGTGTTCACGACGTCGTTGCAGACGCAGATGGCCCGCGAAGTGTTCGATGCCTTCGCCGTCTTCGAGCGCAGTGTCGCCCAGGTGCGCCTGCGACAACTGATCGTCGAGCCGGCGTTTGCCGAAGTGCGGCAACCGGCCGACGTGCTCGCCGCCTGCGCATTGATCCGTCATCATCTCGGCGAACTGATCGATTCCCACGTCGAGTCGGGGGCGACGACATTCAACGATATCGCCACCAGCATCATGGGTGCGCGCGACGCGACGACCGGTCGACCTTTCACGCGCAAGGAACTGATCGATCAACTCGGTGTCTTCTTCCTGGCCGGGCACGAAACGACCGCGAGTGCGCTCACATGGCTTTTCTTCATTCTCGCCGTGAGGCCGGACATCCTCGAGCGGGTTCGTGCCGAAGTTCGATCGGTGGCGGGCGACGGTGAGATCGGCTTCGATCACATACGCGAATTCGGCTTCATCCGGAATGTCTTTCGAGAGACCCTGCGCCTCTACCCGCCGATCACGTTCCTGCCTCGCGTGGCGCTCGAGAAGACGCGCCTGGGCGACATGACGGCGAAACGCGGCGCGATGATCATGGTGTCGCCATGGACGATGCACCGGCATCGCAAGCTGTGGCAGCGCCCCGAGATCTTCGATCCGGATCGATTCGAGCCGTCGCGCGAACACGAAATGGTGGCAGGTGCCTATCTGCCGTTCGGTGTCGGACCGCGGGTCTGTGCCGGCGCCACCTTCGCCAATGTCGAAAGCACGCTGATCATTGCAAGACTGGCGCGGCGATTCGACTTCACCGCCTTGTCGCCGGCTTCGGTACGCCCCGTCGCACGGCTCACGACCCGCCCGGCACGCCAGATCATGTGCCGCGTCAGCCGGGCAGATCGGCAACCGTGATCGCGGCCGGTTGATCCATCTGCAGCCGGGCGATATCGAGCGTTGCCGCTTCACCCAGCGACATGCGCCCGAAGATGGCTCGCGAAAGAATCGGCCATGAAACCGGTGTCATCAGCAGGAACGGCCAAGGATCGTCCCGCTGCCAGGTGACGTCGCGACTGCTGAGCATTGCGGCAAGATTGGCGCGAAACCTGCGCCGATCGAAGATCGCACCCTGGGTTTCGGTCAGGCTGGTATAGAACTGCTGCAGCCTGCGCTCGCCACGCAAGCGCAGCGTCGTCACGTGCTCGGGTGCGGTCATCGCCAGCGCGAGGTCGGCGGGCTCGAAGAAATGGATGCCGCTGGTCAGGCGCGGGTTGCATTCGATCGCGCAAGGCCGGCGCTCGTCGTCGTCGATGAAATCGAATGC
>JBGSTN010000266.1:0-4751 GCA_041736455.1 Burkholderiaceae bacterium
GCCTGCCGTGGCGGGAAGCCTTCCTGGTCCTTTCCGGCCTGACAGCAACGGGCGGCCTCCTGCTGTACACATTCGTCGCCGACGGACCGTGGCTGGTGCGCGCGGGACCGGTTCGTTTCGCCGCGCTGGGCGCGATCTGGCGAGACGCCAGGATTCGCGGTTCGGCATTGGGCTACTTCGGGCACATGTTCGAGCTCTATGCGATGTTGTCCGCCGTGCCGGTCATCATCGCCGCATACCTGCACAGCACAGTGAGTCCGGTCGTGTCGCTGGCGAGTGCCGTCGTCATCGGTGTCGGCATGTTCGGCTGCGTGCTGGGCGGATTGCTGGCCCGTCGTTTCGGGAGCGCCCGGATCGCCGCCGTGCAACTCGCGATCAGCGGAATCTGCTGCCTGGCGACGCCAGTGATGATGCAGGCGCCCTGGTGGATGTTCGCGCCCTGGATGTTGATCTGGGGTATCACCGTGGTCGGCGACTCACCGCAGTTCAGCGCGCTGACGGCGGTCAATGCGCCGTCGGCCATCGTGGGCAGCGTGTTGACACTCGTGAACTGCATCGGGTTCTCGATCAGCGTCGCGACGATCTTCGCGACCGTCTGGGCCATCGAGCGGTTCGGCGTCGATTGGACACTGCCCTGGCTGGCCCTCGGACCGGTCTTCGGTCTCTGGTCGATGCGCTCTCTGCTGACGGAGCAGCGCTAGTGGAAGCAGCGCGACAGGGCGTGGCGTATCCGCATCCAGAACGATTCGCGATAGGGTTGCCATGCGCCTTTCACGACGTCGACGAACCCGTCTGCCATCGGGGCACCCGCATGGCGCCTTTGCATGCGCTCGTGCATCGCGCTGTTCTGCGCTTCCCACGCGAGCTTCCAGGCGTGTTCATAGGGGCAACCCTCTTCGATCAGCCGTGCGGCGACTTCCGAAGTGCGCATGCCTTGCGCGACCAGTTCGGACGCGTTGCTGGTATGGCTGCGGATCAACGCCGAACCTGCTCGTTCGCGCGGGCCGGGGTCCGGGCTCGAGGGGCGGGTCGAATCGTAATACCAGGGGCGAACGCCCATGCCGAAGCCCAACCGTGCATCGAGGGCCATGCGCGCCTTCGGATCCCGCAGGATCCGATACGCGCTGGTCAATGAACGGAACAGCGCGGCGGCCTGCGGGTCGTTGCCCGTGTGGTCCGGATGGCAGACCCTGATCGCGCGGCGATAGGCCAGCCGGATTTCGCCCGGGGTGGCATGGGGCGGCACACCCAGCATTTCGTAGTGAGTAAGCTCGGGTGCGGCCGGATCTGCTGACATCGACATGGTAGAGAAATCGGGATGAGGAGCGAACTTGTCGCTCACCATACCCGAACGATTCATCATCTCTTGTCAGATTTGATGAACGGTTCCGATTGCCCGGCGCGGTGGTCGGTCGGAGGTCCGTCGTTCGACTTTTCGTTACCGTAAGCGTACAGCTGGCGGGCCGCGCCGACGATGAATGCCGTGTTCGTGAACAGGTAGCGACGCCAGAGACGGCGAGGTTCGGCGCAGAGTCGGAACAGCCATTCGAGGCCCGCATTCTGCATCCAGACCGGGGCGCGCCGAATCGTTCCCGCGTGGTAATCGAAGGCCGCGCCGAGGCCGATCATCACACCCTGGACGCGGCCGACATGATCCGCCATCCACTTTTCCTGCTTCGGGCAACCGAGACTGACGAAGATCATCTGTGCGCCGCTGGCATTGATGACGGCGGTGTCGGCGGCATCTTCGGCGGGGGTTTGCGGCCTGAACGGCGGCGAGATGCTGCCGACGATCTGCAGCCGGGGCAGCTTGTCGCGCAGGCGCTTTTCGAGTTTCGCCAGCGTCTCGGGCGTATTGCCATACAGGAAGATCTTGTGGCCGGTCTCGGCAGCGCGCTCGCAGTAGCGCATCATCAGGTCGGGCCCGTTGATCCGTTGCTGGTCAGGATTGCCCAATCGGCGCAACATCCAGGTCACCGACATGCCATCGGCAGTGACGAGATCCGCGTCGCGCACGGCAGCCTGAAACGCCGTGTCGTGGTGGGCGGTGATCACCGACGAGGCGTTTCCCACCACCACGCAGCGCGATTCCCGTTTGTCGGCCCACGCTTCCAATTGACTGACGGCTTCGTCCCATTGAACGATATCGAACGCCATGCCCTGGACATCGATCCGCCCGCGACCCGAAATGGTCGGGTAGCGCGAACGCGTGTGGTCGTCCTGCGACGTTCGGGCAACCATGCTCTCAGCCGCCGCCACCGGTAAAGGAGCGTCGGACACCGGTCCCCGGGTCGGAGCCCGGCGGCGATCGGTCGGCGGTGAGGAAACTTCTTGCATGGACAGCCTTGTCGCGCTAATGCTGGAATTCATCGGAGAATCCGGAAAAAATAGCAGAAATGACTGGATTCGAAGGGGCAAGTCTGCACCGTTGTAGTCCTCAGCAGGAATTAGCGCCCGTCGAACGGCATTTTTCATCTTCACAATGGTGCTGGCTGTTGTACCGCGTCAACACCTCTATTCGCCGCCGGGCGGAAATCGGCGGTTGGCCACTGCCCAAGTCCCTATCATGTGAACCTTCCCGACACTAAGCGGATTGCACCAAAGATGAAAAAGGCATTGATCACCGGCGTAACAGGGCAGGACGGCGCCTACCTGGCGGAACTCCTGCTTGCGAAGGGCTACGAAGTCCACGGCCTGAAGCGCCGCAGTTCGATGTTCAATACGGCGCGAATCGACGGCCTCTACCAGGACCCGCATGAAGAAGATGCCCGCTTCATGCTGCACCACGGGGACCTGACCGACTCGACCAACCTCATTCGCATCGTCCAGCAGGTACAACCGGACGAGATCTACAATCTCGCCGCGCAGAGCCATGTGGCGGTGTCGTTCGAAACGCCCGAATATACGGCCAACGCGGACGGCATCGGGGCGCTGCGCATCCTCGAAGCCATGCGGATTCTGAACCTCCAGGACAAGACACGTTTCTACCAGGCCTCCACATCGGAGTTGTACGGCCTGGTGCAGGAAATCCCCCAGACCGAAAAGACCCCGTTCTATCCTCGTTCCCCGTACGCCGTGGCGAAGCTCTACGCCTACTGGATCACGGTCAACTACCGTGAGGCCTACGGGATATATGGATGCAACGGCATTCTGTTCAACCATGAGTCGCCGTTGCGAGGCGAAACGTTTGTCACGCGCAAGATCACCCGCGCATTGGCGCGAATCAAGCTAGGGCAACAGAAGTGCCTGTACATCGGCAACATGGACTCGCTGCGTGACTGGGGCCATGCGAAGGACTACGTCGAGATGCAGTGGATGATCCTGCAGCGCGACACACCCGAAGACTGGGTCATTGCGACCGGCAAGCAGTTTTCAGTGCGCCAGTTCATCGAGATCGCTGCCCGCGAACTCGACATCCAGGTGACTTTCAAGGGCAAGGGCGTCGACGAGAAGGGTTACGACCAGCACGGCAATTGCATCGTGGAAGTGGACCCCCGGTACTTCCGACCCACCGAAGTGGAGACGCTGCTGGGCGACGCGACCAAGGCGCGCGAGAAGCTGGGCTGGGTCCCGAAGATCACGTTCGAAGAACTCGTGAAGGAAATGGTCCGGGAGGACTTGAACCTTGCAGAGCGCTACGATGTGCTCAAGAGCGCCGGATATCGGATCCACGCGCACAAAGAGTAATCGACATGCACAAGGACGCCCGAATCTTTGTGGCGGGCCATCGCGGCCTCGTGGGTTCCGCGTTGATGCGGGGCCTGCAGGCCGGGGGATGGCAGAGCCTGTTGACCCGATCGTCATCGGAACTCGATCTGCGCGATCGTGCCCAGACCGATCGCTTCTTTGCCGAAAACAGTCCGGAGTTCGTGTTCCTGGCGGCTGCCAAGGTCGGTGGCATCATCGCCAATCACCGCTATCCGGTCGATTTCCTGTCGGACAATCTCGCGATCCAGAACAATGTGATCAATGCCGCCTGGCGCTCGGGCGTCAAGCGTCTTCTGTTCCTCGGTTCGTCGTGCATCTATCCGAAACTGGCCCCGCAGCCGCTCAACGAGAAATCGTTGCTGACCGGTCCGCTGGAGCCGACCAATCGTGCCTATGCGCTGGCCAAGATCGCCGGCATCGAATTGTGCTGGAGCTACAACCGCCAGTATGGCGCGCAGTACCTTGCGGCGATGCCGACGAATCTTTACGGACCCGGCGACAACTACCATCCCGAAAATTCCCATGTCATTCCGGGTTTGTTGCGCAAGTTCCATGAAGCCCGACAGGCCGGCGCACCGTCGGTGACGGTGTGGGGGACGGGTACGCCACGGCGCGAGTTTCTGTACAGCGACGACATGGCCGGCGCATGCATCCACCTGCTGAATCTGCCGGACGAGCGCTTCAAGACGCTGCTGGGGTCCGACGAGGTGGCGACGGGCGAGTTCAACCCACCGCTCATCAATGTCGGCGTCGGCGACGACGTGACGATCGCCGAGCTGGCCGAAACCATTCGCCAGGTCGTCGGCTATGACGGACGTATCGAGTTCGATTCGTCGCGCCCGGATGGCACGCCTCGCAAACTGATGGACGTGAGCTATATCAATTCGCTCGGCTGGCGTGCGACCACCGGCTTGCGCGATGGTCTGAAGATCGCCTACGACGAGTTCAAGAGTTCTTCGGGAATAGCGAGTCGATAGGACTCAAAGGTCGAGTCTCGGTTCGACGCGGCCGAGCGCATCCGCCTCGCTCGACCCGGCAGGGCG
>JBGSTN010000295.1:0-9278 GCA_041736455.1 Burkholderiaceae bacterium
TGCGCGATGGCGGTCAGCAGCAGCTGGGTCGAGCCGACGACCACCGCTAAAACACCGAGATCGAAGAGGGCTGCGGTAGGCAGGTGCACCTCGCCTAGCAGCGGCCACGTCAGATGAGCAGTGTGCGAGGTCAGGAAAGGAAACCCCGGCGTGATCGAGCCCAGCCCGGTCGTCAGCGCGATCAGCAGACCGACCGCAATCCAGCGATGCGGACGCAACCGCAGGCGGAACTCGACCCACCGCGTGCCACTGATCATGTATTGCGCAATGAAGGCGATCGCCACCACCAGGCCGGCGACGAAGCCGCCGCCGGGCTCGTCATGACCACGCAGGTAGAGGTGGGCCGCATACAATCCGGCCAGGGGCAGGAGCAGTCGCACGAGAACTGCGGGAACCTCGAGGTAAGGCGCCAGAAAGACATCGCGGTCACCATCGCGATCGACCAGATCCATGCCGGCCGCATCGCCCGAGACCTTCTGCTGCTGGGTCGCATCGACCGCTTCCCGTGCGGGTCGAAAGCGCCGCAACAACGCATAGACGGTGAGCCCGACAATGCCCAGAACGGTGATCTCGCCCAGCGTGTCGAACGCACGGAAGTCGACCAGCATCACGTTGATCACGTTGGCGCCACCGCCTTCCGGGATGGCCTTCTCGATGTAGTAAGGCGATATCGACAACGGGGCATGCCGCGTCAGTAGCGCGTAGGACAGCGCAGCCAGGCCCATGCCGATCGACACCGCCAGTACCAGGTCGCGCCGACGCCGCCACCAGGCGCGGGATGCCGTACGCGGATCGTCCCGCTCGTGCCGTTGCGGCAACCATCGCAGGCCCAACAGGAACAGGACGATCGTGACGACCTCGACAGCGAGTTGCGTCAGCGCCAGGTCGGGCGCGGAAAACCACGCGAAGGTGATGCACAGCGCCAGGCCGACGACGCTGAGCATCGTCAGCGCCGCGAGTCTGTGGTACTTGGCCTGGTTCGCGGCGCCGATCGCGCATGCTCCTGCGATCACCCACAACAGCACGAACGCAGGCACGACCGGCACGCGCTCGCGATCTCCCCATTCGAGCGGTACGATCAGCGCCGAGCCCAGGGCAACCATACCGGTGATCAGCACCATCGAGAACAACTGCGGCTGAAGCCGCCGCGAACCGAAAACGCGCGTCAGCCGACGAGCAGCGTTCGAGGCACGGGCGAGCATGTTCTCGAACAGCCGCTTGCCGTCCAGGCGTTGCAGCAGCGGCGCGCCGCGCCGCAGACGCAACTTGATGATCGCGGCGTAGCGAAGGTAGACGAGCAGGCCGCCCGCGGTAGCGCCCAGGCTCATCAGCAACGGGATGTTGAAGCCATGCCAGACCGCCAGGCTGTAATGCGGCAACGTGCCCCCGACCACGGGTTGCGCCGCCATGGCCAGCAACGGTCCGATCGACCACGCGGGAAACATGCCGACCACGAGGCAGGCGAATACCAGCAGTTCCACCGGCACGCGCATCCAGTGCACGGGCTCGTGCGGCTCACGCGGGCAGTGGGTCGGCGGCGGACCGAAGAACACGTCGTGCCCGAAACGCAGCGCGTAGACCACCGAGAACAGACCGGCCAGCGTCGCAGCCGCAGGCAAACCGTACTCGATCGCCGGATGAGCACTGACGAATACCGTTTCCGCGAAGAACATCTCCTTCGACAGGAAGCCATTGAGCAGGGGCACCCCGGCCATCGCCGCGCATGCCACGATGGCCAGCGTGCCGGTGATCGGCATGAATCGGTAGATACCGGTGAGACGGCGCAAGTCCCGCGTGCCACTCTCGTGATCGATGATGCCCACCGCCATGAACAGGGATGCCTTGAACGTCGCGTGATTCATCATGTGGAACACTGCGGCCACGGCCGCCAGGGGACTGTTCAACCCGAGCAGCAAGGTGATCAGGCCGAGGTGACTGATCGTCGAATACGCGAGCAGGCCCTTCAGATCGTTCTGAAACATCGCCACGTAGCTGCCCAAAAGCAGCGTGACCAGGCCGGTGCCGCCGACGATCCAGAACCATTCGTCGGTCCCCGACAGAACGGGCCACAGCCGCGCAAGCAGGAAGACGCCGGCCTTGACCATCGTCGCCGAATGCAGATAGGCGGAGACCGGCGTGGGCGCCGCCATCGCATGCGGAAGCCAGAAGTGGAACGGGAACTGCGCACTCTTGGTCAACGCACCCAACAACACGAGGACCAGGGCCAACTCGTACAACGGGTGCGCACGCACCACGTCGCCGGCGCCCAGCACTGCGTCCAGCTCGAGGCTGCCGACGATGTGGCCCAACACCAGCACGCCAGCCAGCAGCGCCAGTCCACCCGAGGCGGTCACGGTGAAGGCCATGCGCGCACCACGGCGTGCGTCCTTGCGGTGGGTCCAGTAGCCGATCAGCAGGAACGAGAAAACGCTGGTCAGCTCCCAGAACACGACCATCTGCACGAGGTTGCCGGAAACCACGACGCCGAGCATCGCGCCCATGAAACCCAGCAGCAGCGAGTGGAAGCGAGCCGCCGGGTCGTCCGGCGACAGGTAATAGCGAGCATAGACGATGACCAGCAGTCCCATGCCGCTGACCAGCATTGCGAACATCCAGGCGAAGCCGTCCAGACGAACGACGACATCGACACCCAGGACAGGCAGCCAGGCGACACGATCGGTCAGCACCTCGCCCGCGCTCACTCGAGGGTAGAGCAGGGCGAGCGGTACGACGACAGCCAAGGCGACCGCCGCCGACCACAAGGATTCGAGATTGCGGGCGTTGGTTGGCAATAGCGCTGCGATTGCGCTGCCAAAGAATGGCAACGTGAGAATCAATAACAGGGACATGGTCGTCGAGTCGGGCTTCCAAACCTGCGGGCCGGGATCTGCCGCAGCAAGCGGCGGTCCCGAAGGGGGAGATGCACCGGCACCCGATGCGAGACCGGGTATCGGAACCGACCATGGGCATGAGAACAACGATGATCCTCGCCGCCCCTGGTGCATGGCCAGTGTATCTTCCGACAGGTCCGGCACAGAAGATCCCATGCTCGGCGCCGTGACAGCCGGCTGGAAACGATTCAGTCGCATCGCGGGGGAATGACTTATCGAAGGAGAGTGTGATGGTCGACGGAGCCGATACCGTTCTTGTTCTGGGTGCCACGGGTGGCATCGGTGGAGAGCTGGCGAGGCAACTGCATGCTCACGGTTGGCACGTGCGCGCGTTGACCCGTGACATGAGCGGACTGACGCAATCGGTCGAGCGCATCACCTGGGTTCGAGGGGACGCGATGAACCGGGACGACGTCGTGCATGCCGCCGAAGGCTGCTCTGTGATCGTTCACGCCGTCAATCCGCCCGGCTACCGCGACTGGGAGAAACTGGTAATACCCATGCTCGACAACACCATTGCGGCCGCTTCGGCGCGACGCTCGACCATCGTGCTGCCGGGCACTGTCTACAACTTCGGACCGGACGCCTTCCCGATCCTGCGCGAAGACTCGCCGCAGCACCCGACGACGCGCAAGGGAGCGATCCGTGTCCAGATGGAAAGACGTCTTGAATCAGCGAGTCGAGAAGGGACTCCCGTCATCATCGTGAGGGCCGGCGATTTCTTCGGGCCCAAAGCCGGCAACAACTGGCTTTCGCAAGGACTGGTGAAGCCGAACCGTCCGGTACGGACCATCTCGAATCCGGCCGCCGCAGGGGTGGGCCATCAGTGGGGCTACATCCCCGACGTGGCGCGAACCATGGTCGAACTGCTGGGGCGGCGGGACGCACTGTCGATGTTCGAGCGTTTTCACATGGCCGGCCACTGGGACCCGAACGGCAAGGAGATGGTCGAAACGATACAGCTCGTCATGACCCGCCGCACGGGCCGGGTGCCGGGCATCGCCGGCATGCCCTGGTGGACGATGCGCCTGATCGCGCCGTTCGACGCAACCGTCCGCGAACTGATGGAGATGCGCTACCTGTGGCAGCAGCCGGTACGCATGGTGAACGATCGATTGATACAGGTGCTGGGCCACGAGCCCCATACGCCATTGGAACAGGCAGTGGAGGCGACATTGATCGGCGTGGGTTGCCTGTCCGCCAAGGCATCACCCTCGCCGCAACCCGATCCGTCCTGAGATCGAACCAGGTGCTGGCGCTGGCGCCGCCGGTGTGACGGGCCTGTCGTGTTGCCGGCCACGCAGCGATACGACTCGACTTCGGCAACCGCGCCGTTTCAGACCTGTGCGACCAGCATCCTTTTCAGGGGTTTCAGGATGACTTCGCCCGTCGCACTGTCGAACGAGAGCTTCGTGCCGTGGTCGGGTTTGAGCCGCTTCGCAACGACCTCGATCTCTTCGAGCGCCAGCGCCTGCAGCGCGTAGTCCGCGTTTCGCGAACCCACGTTGAAGAGGGCCGGTGGTTCGCCCTGGCCCAGGACGTTGCCACCACCGAAGACCTTGGCCACCAGTCGATTTCGGCGACCGCCGACGCTGACCACGGCCTCGATCAGTTTGGGAATGGCGATGTTGCCGAAACGAGGACTGGGCAGGCCCTTGCCGTCCCATCGGGGCAACATGAAATGATTGACGCCACCGATGCCGGCGTCCTCATCCCACAGGAAGACCGCGACGCACGATCCCAGCACCGTCGTGATCGTGCAGGGATCGGCGCTGGCGTAAAGCTCGCCCATCAACAGATTTCGATGCCGCATCGCTTCAGGCCGGTCTGCGTTCGGGCGAGGGTCTGGCGATGCCGCGACGATCAGAATCGCTCATCGTCTGCATCCGAGTCGCTGTCCGGCCCCTGGAAGAGAAAAACGTTTTCTTCGGAGGCATCCGTCAGCTGGTCTTCTCCGATCGACGGCAGATGAAGGATGAAGCAGGTGCGTTCCAGGTCCTGCGAACTCAATGCTAGCCGCCCACCCAACAGTTCGGCGCAACTGCCGGCGACCGACAGGCCCAGTCCCAGGCCGCGGTAGAGTCGCGTGGTGCTGTCATCGACCTGCATGAACCGATCGAACAGATGCGTGCGGTCGACTTCCGGAATGCGGGGACCGTCGCTATCGATCGCCAGATCCAGGCCCAGCAGAGTGCTGTCGACACTGACGTGCACGATGCCACCGGCCGGCGAGAACTTGACGGCATTGTCCAGCAGGTTCGCGTAGATCAGGCCCAGCACCGCACCGTCCGAGTTCAGGTAACGGTTGGCCCCGGCCACCGACAACAGCGCGTGGCCGCCATTGCATTGGATCGCGACGCCTTTGCGCTGAGCGAGGGCCAGATAGCGCATCGTCACCGCATTGAGCACGCTGTGCACGTCCACGCGCGAACGGTTCATCCTGGCGACACCCGACTCCAGCTGGCCCGCCATGAAGAGATTCTTGAGCTGGAACTCGAGGTAGTTGCCTTCGTCTCGCACCCATTGCAACGACTGGCGCACCTGATCCCATGCCGGCTCCTGCATGTCGATGCATTGCTCGGCCAGGCCGACGATGGCGGCCAACGGATTGTTGAGCTCGTTGAGCGCGTGAGAGATGAAGTGGCTCTTGCAGTGCTCGGCCTCGATCAGCCGAACGTTCAGCGCATCGAGGCGGCTCTCCAGCTCGGCGATGAGCGCATGCGCCTGCGCGAGTTCCCGGGTGGTGGTCGTTGATTCAACGCTTCTTGCCGACATGTCTCCAGTCCTCCGTCCGATCGAGCTTCGTGATCCAGGATGCCAATTGATCCAGGGGCAGCACCAGGTCTGCCGCACCCAGCTTGATGGCTTCGGCGGGCATGCCGAACACCACACAGCTGGCTTCGTCCTGTGCCAGGGTGAAGGCGCCCGCCGTATGCATTTCCAGCATGCCACGCGCACCGTCGTCGCCCATGCCGGTCATGATCACGCCGATCGCATTGGCGCCCGCGTAGGTCGCGGCCGATCGGAACAACACGTCGACCGATGGCCGGTGCCGGCTCACGAGCTCGCCGTGCACCACCTCGACTACATAGCGCGCGCCACTGCGTTTGAGCAACGTGTGCCGGTTGCCCGGAGCGATCAGCACGCGACCGGGCAACACACTGTCACCGTCGGCTGCCTCTTTCACGTCCATGCGGCACAACCCGTCCAGTCGTCGGGCGAACGACGCGGTGAAGTTCTCGGGCATGTGCTGGACGACAACGACACCGGGGCTGTCGGCGGGCAGGACTTCCAGGAATTCGCGCAGCGCTTCCGTGCCGCCGGTCGAAGCACCCACCACCACCACGCGTTCGGTGGTACGGATCATCGCCTTCGCACTGGGCGGCGGCAACACCACGTCGGCACTCAGCTTGGGGGCCACGCCCAGCGTCAGATCATGCGGGCGCCGCTGGGCCGATCGGGCGTCGTGGCTCTGGTGCATCTGTGCCCGCGCCGCCCGTTGCAGGCGCTTGATCCGGGCCACCGCTGCGCCCTTGACGGCGTCGATGATGCGCAGGCGCTCGTCCTCGAAGAAATCCTTCACTCCGAGGGCGGGCTTGGTGATGATGTCGACCGCGCCGGATTCCAACGCGCGCATGACCGTCTCGGAGCCCGCCTGAGCCAGGCTGGAGCAGATCACGACAGGCACCGGGTGCTGGCTCATGAGCTTGCGCAGGAACGTGATGCCGTCCATCCGAGGCATCTCGACGTCGAGTGTGATCACGTCGGGCATCTGCTGGGCAATCTTCTGGGCCGCGACGTAGGGATCCTGCGCGACTGCGATCACCTTGATGCCGGGGTCCGATTCGAGTACCGCCGACAATGTCTGGCGCACCATTGCGGAGTCGTCCACTACCAGTACTTTGATGATGTTGGCCATGATTCAATCCGGAAACTGGTAGATCGTGGGTTCGATCTGGACGAAGGGCGTGCGGATGCGTGCGAGTGACTCCGCGTGTCCGGTCATCAACAGGCCACCGCCGTGCATGTGCCTGGCCAGTCCGTTGACGACACGTTCCTGGATCGGCGGCTCGAAGTAGATCAACATGTTGCGGCAGAGCACGACATGGAACTTCTTGCCCACGTCGTACTGCTCGTCCATGAAATTCATGTGCCTGAATTCGGCATTGCGGCGCAGTTCGGGCACTATCCTCACCTGTTCTTCGCCATGTTGCCTGCTGCGCAGCAGGTACTTCCGGCGCAGTTCCATCGCGATCGGTGCGATCTCGTGGTGCGGATAGATGGCGCGCCGCGCAACGTCGATCGCGCGCCCCGACAGGTCCGAACCCAGGATCTCGAAGCGGAAGCCCTTGTGTTGCAACGCATACTCGGCAAGGACCATCGCCAGCGTGTACACCTCATGCCCGCGGGAACAAGGCGCGCTCCAGAATCGCAGACTGGCGCCGAACCGATCGACCAGGGCCGGCAGGGCGCTGTCGACCAGGTATTCGAAGTGATAGGGCTCGCGGAAGAAGTCGGTCTTGTTGGTGGTCACCGCGTCGATCATCGATTGCAGTTCGAGCCGGGTCCCCTCTTCGCTGAAGACATAGGCCACATAGGCGTCGTAGGTCGGGTAGCCCAGCAGGCGCATGCGCTTCTGCAGGCGCGCCTGCAGCATCACCCGCTTCTCGGGCGGCATGCGGATGCCCGCCGTCTCCTGGATGTAGGCCGACAGTTCGGCGAACAGCTTGATCGGCATCTCGGGGTTGCCCTGGAAGGCAATGTTCTCGCCCGACCGTGGACGTTGCTGACGGACCGCGCTACGGATTGCTGCATTCATGAGATGGTTTCGCCTTCGTTGGCTTCACAACCGTGCAACAGGGCAGTGACATCGAGAATGAGCGCAACCGTGCCATCGCCCAGAATGGTGCTGCCCGACAGCATCGTGGCATCGCCGCACATCGTCGAGACCGGCTTGATCACGGTCTGGTGCTGCCCGATCACGCGATCGACGACCACGGCGACACTCCGTTCGTCCGATACCTGCACGACGACGGCATGACCCCCACTGATCGCCTCGTTGCGATCATCCAGATCGAACAGTCGGTTGAGCCGCACGAAGGGCAACACCCGACCGCGCAGGTTCAGGATGTCCTGCCCATGGCCGTTGGCACCATGAACGGTGTTCATGTCGAGGATCTCCTTGACCGATGCGAGCGGGAGCACGAAACGCTGCCCGTGCACCGCCACCAGCAGTCCGTCGATGATGCCTCGGGCCAGCGGGAATCCGAGGGTGAATCTGGCGCCCTGGACGGCAGACCAGGTCGATGAAAGACTGCCTCGCAACGCGTTCACGGCGATTCGCAGACTCCGCGTCTCCTGCGTTTCTTCGGAATCAGTGGCGAACCGGTCTTCGATATGGAACAGCACCTCATCGCCCGCGGTCGTCGCGTCGATCGCAAGATCGCATCGGCGCCCTTGATCGCGGTCACGGTCGGCCAGACTGTGCAGCAGCCGCTCGACCGGAATACGCAAGCCAAGCAGGATCGCCATGTCGAGTTCGGTTTCGCCGCCCCTGGTTTGCAGCAGCGCCGTGCCGCCCGATCGCGAATCCAGGTCCTCGGCCAGACCGGTCAGCCAGGGAGCCACCGGCATCATGCGCATGTGCATCGCGTTGTCGCGCATGTGCGTCGTCAGGCGCATCACCTGGTCCACCGCGTTGCTCAGCGCCGGATTGCGCAGCGTGTCGGCGATCTGCATCAATGCCGACTGCGCGATCACCAGTTCGCCCACCAGGTCGACCTGGCGATCGAGGCGCCCGCTTGGTACGGGAACCGTTCCCGATAGGGTTGTGGGTACCGGAACCACGACCGGCACATGGGTGTCGTCATCGGTCGTCACTTCGGGCCCGAAGGGAACAGTGGAATCGATTGCGCGCCCGCCAGCCGCCCGAGAGAAGAGGGCGTTGCGCATCGCGTCCGCAGTCGGTTCCTGTCGCGCGCTCAGCAGCGCCCGAACCGCCGCATCGTTCCATTCCCAATCGTCGGCGACATCGTCGGCCAGGCACTGCAGCGATACTTCGCTGTCGTCCTCGACGAACAGGAACACGTCTCGCACCGCTTCCGAATCGGCCTGTGTGAGCAGCAACATGCGCCAGCCCAGATAGACGGCATCGGGAATCAGTGCATCGAGCGGCGGCAGTCGTTCCAGGTCGGGAACGAGGGCCAGCATGCCCAGGCACGACAACTCGTCGATGAGCCCCAGCACGTCGACGCCGCGGCGCATCAGTTGCTCGCCCGGGGCAAATTTCAGCGACCACACTTGCCAGGGAACGGATGGGCCCGTGACGGTGGGCGATCGCGTGGTTTCGTCCACCGGCGCCATGGCCGTCAGCAAGTCCTGCAGGTC
>JBGSTN010000303.1:0-2208 GCA_041736455.1 Burkholderiaceae bacterium
CGAGGTCTACATCATCGCGCCGAAGGATGGCGAGACGGTGGCTAGTCCGGTGCTCGTGCAGTTCGGCCTGCGCGGCATGGGGGTTGCACCGGCGGGTGTCCAGAACGTACCCGACACCGGCCACCATCATTTGCTGATCAATACGGAAATGTCGGGCAGCGCGCTGGCACAGCCGATCCCTGCAGACGACCGCCACGTGCACTTCGGCAAGGGCCAGACCGAGGCCAAGGTGGCGCTGCCTCCCGGCAAGCACAAGCTGCAATTGCTGGTCGGCGACTGGAAACACGTGCCGCACACCACGCCGATCATGTCGAGACCGATCTCGATCACCGTGGAGTGATTCGTCAGGTGGCGTGACTGCGCTCCTGGCCGCGGGAGCGCGTCACTTCACCAGCGGCGCGTCGGTCGTCTCAGCGCCGATAGATGCGCACGTGATCGAGTTCCAGGCTCAGGGGAAACTTGCCGAGGTCGACACCATTCTTGCCGGACCAGGTGCCGCCCACGGCCATGTTGATCAACAGGATCGCCGGATTGGCAGGCGCGCCATCGTTATCGACCCAGCGATAGTTCTCGCAGGCGAGACGGATCCCATTGACGTAGTAGCAGACATGGTCGGCTCGCCATTCCGTACCCAGTTCGAGCCACATGCCGCGAAGACTTTGCGACCCTTTCCAGTAACCCCAATCGGCGTTGTAGTCCGGATGGGTGTAGCTGTATTCATGGCTGCCGGAGTCGGTCTGAGCCCCGCGAACCTGCAGGTGCTGATAGAGGTTGTAGATGGTCTCTGTGTCGTCGTTGACGGGCGCCTCGAGGATGTCGATCTCGGGCGGCCATTGCGATGCGCCGTCGTCACCGACGCCGGCAACCAGCCAGATCATCGGCCAGGTGCCGCGCGCGCTCGGCAGCTTCACGCGAAATGTGAAGTAGTAGCTGGTCGAATCGTCGGGCTGGAACGACTGCTTCGTTCGCAGCATCGCCGCTTCGAAACTCAGATCGTGCGGATCGTCCGTATTCTTGGTCGCCCGCAAGGCGAGCACGCCGTCGCGCAATACATGCAGTGGTTCTCCGCGCCAGTTGTAGTCGCGGTAGCGCTGCCACTCATCGTTGACGAAGTCCAGCGTACCCTGGCCATGCAGCGTGCACTGGGCGTCGGGTACCTGCAACGGCAACGAACCCCCACCCCAGCTGAAGCGCGTACACCATTTGCTGCGATCGAGTTCGGCGCCGTCGAATTCATCGGCGAATACCAGTTGTGAATACGCGGACGGTCGATAGTCGTCCGTACCGGACGCCGGGTCGATGGCGAGCCCGCCGCCTGATCGGTCCGACTGGTCGAAAGACGGATTGAACGACGGCCGGCCATAAGTGGCAGCGGGCGGCGCGGCCGACGGTGGAACTTCGGTCGTTTGCTCGACCGACCCTGAATCGCTGCTGTCGGGATCCGTCGAACCAGCGGCTGGTGACCCGGAACCGCCGGTGCCGGCCGGGGAAGTGATTGACTGGCCAATCGCATCGGACGCGCCTTCGGCACCGCCAGCAATCGGTCGGCTCGATTCCTGATCGCTTCTGGCCGACGCTTCGCCGTCGCCCGACGAAGGATTCG
Source organism: Burkholderiaceae bacterium (assembly GCA_041736455.1). Taxonomy (GTDB): domain Bacteria; phylum Pseudomonadota; class Gammaproteobacteria; order Burkholderiales; family Burkholderiaceae_E; genus JAUIAI01. The sequence continues at coordinate 1,604 of JBGSTN010000303.1, forward strand.
AACCGCCACAGCTGCCCAATATCAGGGTCAGCACGGCAAGGCCGATGACTTGGCGTGAAGTCGTGCACCGACGGACCCGATCCGGGGCCGTCCTGAAATCGCGAGAGATCATGAATTCCGTTCCGAAAGGCTGTCTCTCAGGACATCGGCCAGAACGGCAGGAATTGAATGGCCGGCGCGACAGACGGCGCCGATCCGGGCGAACGGACCCCGGGCCGCGCGTCTTCAGCCGCGCATTACTCGCCGCACGAGTCGGCGACGATGAGGATCAGCCCGTTGCGTCGAGGAACTGCGCCGACCACGTCTTGTAATCGTCGGCACGCGACCATCCCTTCATCGCCGCATCGGACGCAATGCCAGGCAGATCGGCCGGATCTTCGCCAGCCTTCAGGCGGCGCAAGGTCTCGTGGATCGCCTGTGCGGCCGCTGCAAAAGGCTGGTGACCGAGCAGACAGACTTTTACACGGTTTGCAGCCAACACCGCCGGATCGCGCAACGCCCGCGGCGCGTTGCCCAGGATCAGCGGCAGCGTGGTTGCGGCCGAGATGGTCTGCAGACCGGCAAGATCCTTGATACCGACCGCGAACAACGCGTCGACACCCGCG
>JBGSTN010000384.1:0-5137 GCA_041736455.1 Burkholderiaceae bacterium
GATCTCCAGGCGAGTTCTGCGGTGGATGCCTTGCCCGGACCGCCCGGCGTCGTCGAGACAGGAATGCCGCGCGCGCCTGCAGCGACATGATCGCAACTCGGATTGCGCGCCCCGGTGAACGCCAGGAACCGCAACTTGGGCAGACGTTCGATCAGCGCGGCCGGAAACGGCATGCGTTCGCGGATCAGGCAGATCGCATCGAAATCGATCAGGGCGTCGGTCGCGGCATCGATCGCGCCGAGCGGCTTGTCGAAGACCGTGAGTTCGACCGGCGAAACGGCGCTCGACAACATTCGCGTGATGGCCGGGTGAGTCGCCATCACGCGTTCGTAATCGTCGAGAATGGCCACCTTCAGAATGCCTTTCATCGCTGCACCTCGTCCGATCCGATCCGGCCGCCAGAGAGTATCACCGGAATCGAGCGCAGCGGTTCGGGATTAAACTGCTGCAAACCCATTCGAACCGGAGACCTCATGACCGTCGTACAGATGATCCGCAAGCCCGTCCTGCGCCTCGACCCGCAGGACGATGTCGTCATCGCCGCACGACCGCTCAAGCAGGGCACCGAGCTCGCCGACGAGGGCGTCGCCTGCCGGCAGGACATCCCCGCTGGGCACAAGGTGGCAACGCGTGCGGTCGCCCTGGGTGCGCCGGTCCGGCGTTACAACCAGATCATCGGATTCGCCACCGCACCGATCGCAGCGGGCGACCATGTGCACAGCCACAACCTGGCATTCGAGACCTTCGACCGCGACTACGCGATCGGGCAGGACGTGAAGCCGACGCCCAAGCCGAGCCAGCCGGCCACGTTCCAGGGGATACGACGCCGCGACGGGCGCGTCGGCACCCGCAACTACATCGGCATCGTGTCGACGGTCAACTGTTCGGCTTCCGTCTCCAAGTTCGTCGCACAACATTTCTCGCCGGAGCGCCTCGCCGCGTTTCCCAATGTCGACGGCGTCGTCCCGATCACGCACAGCGTCGGCTGCGGCATGGACAGCAACGGCAAGGGCATGGATATCCTGCGTCGCACCATCGCCGGCTATATCCGCCATCCGAACTTCGCCGGCGTCGTCGTGATCGGCCTCGGGTGCGAAGCCAACCAGATGAGCGCCCTGTTCGCCACCCAGGGGCTGGACGAGACCGCGTCGCTCAAGTCGTTCGTCATCCAGACCAGTGGCGGCACGCGCAAGACGGTCGCCGCAGCCATCGAGGCGATCGACAGCATGCTGCCCGCTGCCGATCAGGTGGTGCGCGAGACCGTGCCGGCCAGCGAACTGGTGATCGGACTGCAGTGCGGCGGTTCGGACGGTTACTCTGGCATCACGGCCAACCCGGCGCTGGGTGCCGCGTGCGATCTGCTCGTCGCCCATGGCGGCACGGTGATCCTTTCGGAAACGCCGGAGATCTATGGCGCCGAACACCTGCTGACGCGACGCGCAGTCAGTCAGGCCGTGGCGGACAAGCTGATCGCACGGATCAAATGGTGGGAGCGCTACACTGCGCACAACGAGGGGAGCATGGACAACAACCCCTCGCCCGGCAACAAGGCTGGCGGGCTCACGACGATTCTCGAGAAATCGTTGGGCGCCGTGGCGAAGGGCGGCACCACCAACCTGGTCGACGTCTACGAATACGCGTACCCGGTCACCGCGAAGGGCTTCGTCTTCATGGATACCCCCGGATACGATCCGGTGTCGGCCACCGGACAGGTCGCCGGCGGCGCCAACATGATCACGTTCACGACGGGTCGCGGATCCGTCTATGGCTGCAAGCCTGCTCCGAGCATCAAGTTGGCCACCAACAGCAACCTGTACGAGCGGATGCAGGAGGACATGGACATCAACTGCGGCGAGATCGTCGACGGCACCGTCTCGGTCCAGGAGAAAGGCGCCGAGATCTTCGCCATGTGGCTGCGCGTGGCCTCGGGCAACAAGACGCTCAGCGAAGACCTCGGCATGGGCGCCGAGGAATTCGTCCCCTGGTATCAAGGCGCGGTGATGTAGCCGCTTCGGCACTCACGGCCGACCGGGTGGGCGCCCAGGCAACCGGCACCACCAGCCGGGCGGCCGTGATGGCGCACGTTATCGATCCACGCCGCCCCAGACTGCTTCGGCCGTCTTCACGACGAGTTCGAGCTTGCGTCGCTGATCGTCGGCCGTGATCGCGTTGCCCTCTTCGGTCGACGCGAACCCGCACTGCGGTGCGATGCCGAGTTGATCGAGATCGGCGAACTGTCCGGCCTTGTCGAACTGGCGTTGCAGCGCCTCGACGGTTTCCATTTCACCGCTCTTGGTCGTGATGAAGCCGGGCATCACCCGCTGCTTGCCCTTGGCGAGCAACCGCAGCGGCTCGAAGCCGCCGGCACGTTCGGTGTCGTATTCCATGAAGAAGATGTCGACGCCGGTCTTGTTGAAGACCGCATCTGCTGCAGGGTCATAACCCCCCGCGGCGGCATGCGTAGAGCGGAAGTTGCCGCGGCACATGTGCATCCCTATCGTCATGTCCGCGGGCCGGTCCTTGATGGCTTCGTGCATCATCCAGGCATAACGATCGATCAACCAGTCGGGATCGAACCCTTCGGCCTGCTTGGCAGCCCGATGTTTGGGGTCGCAAAGGTAAGCAAAGAAGATATCGTCCATCTGGAGGTAACGGCACCCGGCGTCGTAGAACGCCTGCACGGCCTTGCGGTAGGCCACGGCAATGTCGTCGAACATTGTCTGCGCATCGCCCCGGTATTCCGCCGGGCCGATGTCCTCCCGCGCGATTCGAAAATGGCAGCAACTGGGTCCCGGTATCGATATCTTCGGCATCGCCGATTGCGTCGTCGCCGCAAGGAACCGATAGTGGTCCAGCATCGGGTGATCCGCCGGAAAATCGATCTTGCCGGTGACGACCGGAAACACCGGGCGCAGTTTGATGCCGGCGAACTGGACGCCACTGTTGTCCTCGCGATTCTCGAGTTCGAACCCGGTGAGCGCACCGATGAAATCGTAGTGCCACCAGGACCGGCGCAGTTCGCCGTCGGTGGCCACCGGCAGCCCGACCGATTCCTGCAGGCGGACCACGTCGCGGATCGCGGCGTCCTCGATTCGTGCCAGCGCCGTCGCATCTATGGCATGTTCGCTGAAGAATTGCTGACGCGCTTGCTTGACGGCATCGGGTCGTAGCAGACTACCGACGTGGTCCGCGCGGAAGGGTGGCTTGCGCAAAGGCGCCGACGGTTTGGGTGAACTCGAACGGCTTGAATCCGAAGGGGTGTCCGCCATGGATGTCTCCTGGTTGGTTGAAGTCGCGTTCGGTAACAAACACTGCCGTCCACCCTTTCCCTGCCGAACCCGGCAACGGGTATCTTCGGGTTCAACTCACCGAATTTCCGCTTCCGGCCGCTCCGAACAATCATGACATTACCAAATCCCCGTCCCAAGAGCACAGCACTCGACTCAGACTCCGTCAACCAGTCACGACGCCGCTTCGTCGCCACCGCCGTGGCCGGCGCTTCGATCCCGATCGGGGCGATGGCGCAGTCACTCGATCGACCACCGCAAGAGACCATAAAAATGACTACGAACGACCAATCCTCCTTCCGCAAGGACTTCGTCTGGGGGTCAGGCACCTCCTCCTATCAGATCGAAGGCTCACCGACGCGCGAAGGCGGCGGCGAATCGGTCTGGGACGTCTTCTCCAGGCAACCCGGTGCGATCAAGGACGGACATTCCGGCATGGTCGCGTGCGACCACTACAACCGGTATCCGGAAGACGTCGCGTTGATGAAGCAACTCGGTCTGAAGGCCTATCGATTCTCCATTTCGTGGCCGAGGGTGTTCCCGCAAGGCACGGGCGCACCGAACGAGGCGGGGCTGGCGTTCTACGATCGCCTGATCGATGAATTGCTGAAGGCGAACGTCACGCCCTGGATCACGCTGTTCCACTGGGATCTGCCCCAGGCTCTGCAGCAGCGCGGCGGGTGGATGCCGCGCGAATCGACCGACTGGTTCGCCGACTACGCGCAGGCGATGGTCAGCCGCTATTCGGATCGCGTGAAGGACTGGATGACGTTCAACGAGCCCGAGGTCTTCATCTTCCTGGGCCATTGCCTGGGCACGCACGCCCCCGGCGAGAAGCGCCCCTGGCCCGAGGTGCTGCAGATCTGCCACCACGTGATGCTTGCGCACGGAAAGGCGGTACAGGCGATGCGCGCCGCAGCGCGCCAGCCCCTGCAGATCGGTTATGTGGGTGCCCTGCATCCCGGCATTCCGGCGACCGACAGCCCGGCCGATATCGAAGCGGCGCGCCAGTTCTCGTTTCGTGGTCTCGCCGGCTGGCTGCTCGAACCGGTCTACAAGGGCGAGTATCCGAAGGCGCAACTCGCCGAGTACGGTGACCAGGTCCCGAAATTCGATCCGGGCGACCTGAAGGTCATGCAGCAGCCGCTGGACTATTTCGCGATGAATACCTACCAGGGGGGCGTCGTCAAGGCCGGCGAAGACGGCAAACCGCAGACGGTGCCGAATCCGCAAGGCAATGCGCGCACGGCCTTCCATGTCTTCGACGTGTTTCCGCAAGCCCTCTACTGGGGCCCGCGGTTCTATCACGAGCGCTTCGGGCTGCCCATCGTCGTGACGGAAAACGGCGTGAGTCTGACCGATTGGGTCTCCCTGGACAACCGCATCGAGGATCCGCAACGCATCGATTTCCTGCGCCGTTATCTGCGCGAGTTGCGGCGGGCAGCGGCCGACGGTGTGGACATTCGAGGCTATTTCGCCTGGAGCCTGCTCGACAACTTCGAATGGGCCGAGGGCTATCGCGAGCGGTTCGGCCTGGTGTTCATCGACTGGGCGACCCAGAAGCGCACGCCGAAGTCGTCGTTCGACTGGTACCGCGCCACGATCGCCGAGAACGGTGCCCGCCTCTAGGCGGCCGCTCCCGGCCATCGTCAATGCGAGATCTGCCAGGGCCGCGCACGCCTGAAGAACTTGCTGCCGTCGGGATTCGTCGAAGTCTTCGACGCACGACCTGGCGTGCAGCAACCGCAGCCCGGTCCGTGCCGCGATCGATATTCCTCCAGAGACTGCGGCGAATTGGCGCTCCTCTCGTTGATCGCGCGAGCAGCGAAGCCCGGCGAGCCGACGCTGCT
>JBGSTN010000385.1:0-4966 GCA_041736455.1 Burkholderiaceae bacterium
GACCTGATCCTCGCCGACGACACCCACCCGCGCTCGCTGATCAGCCAGGTGGTCGCGCTGCGCGAACTGCTGCGTGCGATGCCGGAGGTCGACGAGGAGGGTCTGCCGGGACCCGCGGTCAAGGCGCTGATCCGGATGGAATCGGCCCTCCGCCTGCTCAATCCGAACGCCCTCGATTCACGGCGCAGCCGAAGCGGCTCGCGTACCGACATGGCACGGTTCCTGCATAAATTCGAGCAGGATGCCGACCTCATCACCGAACGCCTGACCGTGTGCTATTTCAGCCATGCAACCGAAACCAGAATCACGGGCCTCGGCGCGCGCGGATGAACATCACCTATCGCGTGCAGCACCGGACCACGTTCAACTATGTGAGCGACGTGTCGCTGTCGCAGCAGTTGCTGCGGCTCACGCCGCGCAACACCGCGCAACAGACCGTGCTGGCCGACACGATTCTGGTCGAGCCCGCACCCGTGGTGCGGCGAACCAGCCGTGACTGGTTCGGCAACGAGACGAACTTCGTGTCGGTGCAGGAGGTGCATCGCCGGCTGATCGTGCATGCAAGTTCATCGGTGCAGGTTCAACTACCCGACTGGCCATCGCTGGACAGTGGCGAAGGCTGGGAAGCGACGCGCCATGCGGTCGACTATCCCGAATCCGATGAAGCAGTCCGTGCGGCGGCCTTCTGTTTTCCTTCACCGTACGTCGACATCGCGCCCGGCGTCGCGGCGCTGGTCGATGATCTGTTCACGCCGCGACGCCCGTTGCTCGAAGCCACGATGGCATTGACGCAGCGCATCTTCGAGACTTTCGAATACCGCGGCGGCGTCACCGATGTCTGGACGCCGGTGGCAACGGTTCTCGAGAACCGGCAGGGCGTGTGCCAGGACTTCGCGCACCTGCAGATCGCCTGCCTGCGCTCGATCGGACTGCCGGCTCGCTACATGAGCGGCTACCTGCTGACGCGCCCGCCACCGGGCAAGGAACGGCTGGTCGGCGCGGACGAATCACATGCCTGGATGAGCGTCTGGCTGCCGGACTACGGGTGGATCGACTTCGACCCGACGAATGGCCTGATGCCCGGCCGCGAACACATCGTGCTCGGCTGGGGGCGCGACTATGGCGACGTGAGCCCGATCAACGGCTTCATCCTGGGCGGCGGTGCGCACGAACTCAAGGTATCGGTCGACGTCGCGCCGATCGTGCCCAGCAGGCGCTAGACGATGGCCGGAAAGAATCCGGCCGCCAGTCGCTTGTGCAGACCGATCAATTCGAGCTGGACCGAATCCAGGTAGGCGTGCAGGCCGGTCTCCATGATCTTTTCCACGGGGCTCGCCGCCATCCTGTCGAGCTTCTTCAACTGGCGCACGACGTTGGCATGTTGCCGTTCGTCAATGAAGCCACGCATCTCGTCGAGCACGTCGCGCATCTCGGTACAGCAGAACTTGACCGAGCGCGGGAACCGGGCGTCGAACAGGATGAATGCGGCGACGGTGGACGGTGTCATCTCGCGCGGATAGCGGCGCAGGTAGCCGTGGTAGGCCGATGCGGCACGCAGCAACATGTGCCACTGGCTCAGGTCGACGGCCTGCGCGACGGTCGGTCTGGCCTTGAGCAGCGGACCGGTCTTGATGTCGACGAGACGCGTGGTCTGGTCGCAGCGCTCGAGCAGACGACCGATGCGATAGAAATGCCAGGCCTGATCGCGATAGATGGTGTTCAGCGTGCAGCCCAGGAACAACTGGCAATCATCCTTGACCGTCCTGCAGAAAGCCGACAGGCGCGATTGCAGCACATCGCGCATGCGCATCGCTTCGAGCCGGTTGTAGAACACGTTGATCTGCATCCACATCTCGACACTGATCAGGTGTCGCAGTGTGCGTGCGTTGTTGCGTGCGAAGCGGACCGACGAAATGATCGAGTTCGGATTCTCCTTGTCGAGCGTATAGAAGCGGACCACGCTGCGCGCGTCGACCGTCTTGTAGCGTGCTTTGAACGCCGCCTGGTCGTTGAACAGCGCGAGGATGCTTGCCCATTCGGCGCCGTCTTCGGTGTGCCGCCCGAACGACTCCGTGACATCGAGCAGCCGCGCCAGATTCTCGGCCCGCTCGACGTATCGGGCGAGCCAGTAGCTCTCTTCGGCAAAACGTGCGAGCAGGCTATCCAATTACCCAGGTATCCTTGGTTCCGCCGCCTTGCGACGAGTTGACGACAAACGACCCTTTCTTCAGCGCCACCCGCGTCAGGCCGCCCGGCAATACCCAGCTGCTCTTGCCCGTGAGCACGTAAGGACGCAGGTCGACATGGCGGGCTTCGACGCCGGTGTCGAAGAGAGTCGGGCATACCGACAGTTGAATCAGCGGCTGGCCGATGAAGTTCTCGGGCTTGGCCTGCAACTGCTTGCGCAGTGTCTGCAGTTCGACCTTGCTCGCTCGCGGACCGACCACCACGCCATACCCGCCCGATTCACCGACCGGTTTGACGACCAGCGTTTCGAGATTCGCGAGCGTGTACTCGAGCATCTTGGGGTCGCGGCACGAATACGTCTCGACGTTCGGGAGGATCGCGTCTTCGTTCAGGTAGTAACGGATGATGGCCGGCATGTAGGCGTACACCGCCTTGTCGTCGGCCACGCCGGTACCCACCGCATTGGCGATGTTGACGTTGCCGGCGAGGTAGGCCTTCATCAGATCGGGCACGCCCAGCAGGCTTGCGGGATTGAAGGCCTTCGGATCGAGAAACGCGTCATCGACCCGGCGGTAGATCATGTCGACCTTTTCCAGGCCTGATGTCGTGCGCATGAAGACCTGGTCGGCTTCGACGACCAGGTCGCGACCTTCCACCAGCGGCGCGCCCATTTCGCGCGCGAGGAACACATGCTCGAAGTAGGCCGAGTTGAACACGCCAGGCGACAGCAGCACCACGTTGGGCGACTTGTTCTTGCCCGGCGCCACGTCATTGAGCGCCGAGCGCAGGCGCGGACCGTAGTCGGACACCGGCAGCAGATCGATGCCCTCCATCAGGTCGGGGAAGGCGCGCTGCATCAGATGGCGGTTCTCGACCACGTACGACACACCCGACGGCGTGCGCGCATTGTCTTCGAGCACGCAGAAGTTGCCCTCGCCATCGCGAACGAGGTCGACCCCCGCGATATGGACATACGTGCCGTGCGGCGGATCGAAGCCTTTCATCTCCGGGCGATAATTGCCGTTGCCCAGCACGAGATCAGCCGGCACGACCTTGTCGCGCAGGATCTTCTGCTCGTGATAGATGTCGTGGATGAACAGGTTCAGCGCCGTGACACGCTGTATGCAGCCCGCCTCGATGCGATCCCATTCCTTTCGCGAGAGCACGCGCGGCAACACGTCGAACGGCAGGATGCGATCGATGCTGTCGCGCTCGGAATAGACCGTGAACGTGATACCGAGGTTGAATAGCTCGGCATCCGTCGCCTTGGCGCGGCGCCGCAGTGTCGACAGTTTCATGCGGGCGAGTCGATTGACGAGCTTGCGCGTGTGGGAAGGTTGGCGCTCGCTAGCACCGAAAAGCTCGCAGTAGAAGCCCTGCCTGTCGTAGCTGGAGAAAAGATCATTTGTCATTTCATATGAGCCTAGCGGATGACCGACGCAAAGACAAGCGCACGATAAAGCCTTTAGCGCACGTGCCTGCGCGTGTGCTGCTATGCTCGCGCCAATTTGCACCAGACCAGCGCACGGACCCCGACGACCAACAGTCAAGCTGCCCGATGAGGCGCACAGGCCGTGACGTATGGCATTCGATGACCTGGACGAGAGATAACGAATCATGACCAAGCAGACGATCAAGACTCATGAGAAGGTACCGCTGCATCTGACGACCAATCAACGCACGCTCATCATCGATGAAACGATGGTCGGCCCGGAAGTGATGCGTGCGCTGGAAGAAGCGGAAGCCGACGGCACGCGCCTGACGGCCATGCTGACGGTCGATGCACTGGACGAGCTGGCCGGCTTCGTCGCCGATGCCGCCGAATCACAGCCCGACGCGCAATTGCAGCGCAAGCTCAGCCGGCTGTCGGATCACATCGGCGATATCGCGAACCAGTATAGCGAACGCTCCTGAGCGCTTCGTTGACGCTCAGGAGCGAACCCGGAATGATCCTGATCGGGTCGTGCGGTCCTGATCAGACAGCCTGAGCCGCGGTGGTCGGCCTGCCCACCAGGCCGTGAGCGCGTCCGTCGACCAGCCTTGTGATCGCATGGCCATGATCGGCCAACACCGCTTCACGCACCGAGATCTGCTCGACATTGAATGTCTGGGCCAGTCGCATGTTCAATGAGTCACCGGCGAGATTCGCGGGAAAGCGGGTCAGGCGCAAGTTGAAGCCCTCGACCAGTTCGTTGTAGACGTTCGCCGCAGCGTCGATCGCCCGTGTGGTCTCGGCCACCGCAGCCGGGATGCGGGCGAACTGCGGATGGTTTGCCGGGTCCGCGTAACGCTGCAACGACTTCAACACGACTTCGAGCGTCAACCCGAGCCTGAATTCGATCACCGCGCGGACATCATGCGGCTCGTTCGCAGCGGCAGTCGCTGCGTCGAGGCGGCGACCGAGTTCGGCCAGCAGCGCACGTTCGTATGGTGTTTCGGTGCCGACCGGTGACAATTGCGCGGTGGCCAGCCAGGCCCGGGATGCGAGTTGAGCATTCAGGGCCGATTTCTGGACGTCCAGGTTCCACCACGCGATGAGCAACTGGCGCCTGATGATCAGCACCCACGAAAAGAATACGGCGCCCACGCCCAGCAGCAGGTAGGCAAGCGTCCAGTCGGGTGTCGGCAGCGCGGCGTCGTTGAACATGGTGACCTCCGGAATCGATGCACACGGCGGCATCCACCCTTTGTCGCTGCGAGGTCACGGTCGGTTCAATCGATCAGGAAGGGTCCTTCGAGCGCCGCGCCGGCTCGTTCGCCGAGGGCGGTCCGCCGCGGC
>JBGSTN010000396.1:0-1871 GCA_041736455.1 Burkholderiaceae bacterium
GGCGGGTGACGACGGCGCCGATCAATGGGTGCGGTTGACCGCGCGCGCGATCACCGAACAGGGTCGTGCCCTTGTCGATCAACTGGGTCCGAAGGCGCACGGTCGCGAATTCAGGCTGGGGGTCGCTGCCATCGAACTGCTGGAGCCGGACGTCGATCGGTGGCTTCTGCCGCCCGGGAGTCCCTCCTGAACCGTCCCCCGGTATGGCTGTTCGCCTATGGTTCGCTGATGTGGCGACCCGGCTTCCGCTTCGTCGACCGCGTGGCGGCGGCGGCTCCCGGGTGGAGCCGTCGCTTCTGGCAGGGATCGCATGATCATCGGGGTACACCATTGGCCCCGGGACGCGTCGTCACCCTGGTCGACGACGCGAACGCCTGGTGTGCCGGCGTCGCTTACCGGATGGACCCCGAAGTGCTCGAACAGACCTTCGAAGCCCTCGATCACCGCGAAAAGAACGGATATGGCCGAGCGACCGTGCGTTTGCAGACGGCGTCCCGCGGGACATTCGAGGCAATCGCCTATCTGGCGCTACCGGACAACCCTGCCTGGCTCGGTGACGCGCCCCTGACGGAAATGGCCGCCCAGATTGCCGCCTCGCGCGGGCCGAGCGGCACGAATCCAGAATACCTGTTCGGTCTGGCCAATGCGTTGCGGACGTGCGGCATCGCCGATGAACACGTGTTCGGCCTGGAGCACGCCGTCCGGCAACTGACCGTTCGTCCGCTCGCCCTGGAAGGGGAGTCGATCGGCCCGTCGACATGAATGTGACTGTGTAACAAATCCGACTTCCGGCACGAACTCGCCCTTCGTGGTGGGCTACAGTAGCGTCACCGCACGACCAGAGCGCCCACGTCCGGTATCGGGGACGCGCCGTGTCATTCGGTTCGGACGATGCCTGACGAATGCGGCCCATGGGCGCTCGTCCAGGCAGGATCGCAACGCCCACTCGACTCCCTCAATTTCGATGGCTTCTTCGGAAAAGCTCCCATCCAGTCGCTCGGTAGTGATCACCGCGTGCAGCGAGTTGTTCTTCGACCACTACATCGATTTGCTGGACTCGATCGACGCGGTCGGCGTGGCCGATCCGTTCGATCTGGGTCTGATCGACCTCGGCATCAACGAACAGCAGCGTGCGGCACTGGTCGCTCGAGGCGTTCGCATCGTCCCTGCGCGGTGGCCCATCGAGCCGCCACCCAGGCAGAGCCAATTGCACATGGTCGCCTATGCGGCCAAGCCGTTTGCGCCGGATTTCTTTCCCGGCTACGACATGTACGTGTGGATCGACGCCGACATGTGGGTCCAGACTGCCGAATTCTGGACCAGCCTCGTCGGGGGTGCGTGGCAACACGGGGCGGCGGTCGCCGTCGAAACCGATCCCGGCTATCGGCGGATGGCCATGTCGGTACGGCTCTGGATGCTGCGCCACTTCAATGAAGCCTGGGGTCCGATGCGCACGCTCAAGTTGATGAGCATGCCGATGGTCAACAACGGCAATTTCGCCGTGCGCGGCGACGCGCCGCACTGGGCATTGTGGCAACAACGTTATCGGACCATGGTCAGCAAGACGCAGCGCAGCCTGGCGATCGATCAACTCGCGATGGTGGCGATGATGGCGTTCGACAAGCCGGACATCGCCTTGCTCGGCTCCGACTGCAACTGGGTCTGCTCACTGGGTACGCCGGCCTACGACCTCGGCACCGGCCGCTTCACCAGGCCCACGGCGCCCAACGACGTGATTCACCTGATGCACATCACGACACCGGCGCGGACCCGTCGCTTTCCGGTGCGCAACGACGACGGAACCGTCGTCCAGCGATATCTTCACCGACCGGGCGGACGCGTGGTCGCGGCGCTGGAGGCGGCCGAGGCGC
>JBGSTN010000406.1:0-2613 GCA_041736455.1 Burkholderiaceae bacterium
AGCCCTGACGGCCACCCAAACTCCCCCACTTATGGCCACCTAAATTCCCCCACCCTGGCCGCGCCTGACTGAGGCGCCTATGGGGCTGGCATAGCCGGCCTAGGCCAGAGCAAGCAGGACGTTACTTTCCACCCCCTCATCGCCGAGGGGAAACGAGGAGTGAACGTCTTGAAGCCACACTTGCAAACAACGATCTGGACGCTGCTGCGCGCTGGCGCCGGCCAGCGCGAGATCGAGCGCGTCACCGGGATCGACCGCAAGACCATCCGTGCTTACCAGCGGCGGTTCGCCGCCGATGGCGCCGCAAATTCCCCCGGGGTGGCCACCGACCCGGCCAACGCGATCGAAGGGTTGGCGCAGCAAATTCCCCCACCCCGGCCACCGACCTCGACCGTCGCCTCGGTCTCGGCCTGCGAGCCCCACCGCAGCTTCATCGAGGCGCAGCTTCGCTTGCGTCGCAACGCCGTGGCGATCTACCAGGACCTGGTGGACCTGCACGGATTCACCGGCGCCTACAACTCGGTCAAGCGATTTGCGAAGAAGCTGCGTCAGCGCGAGCCCGAGCAATTCGATCGGTTGAGTTTTATCGCCGGTGAGGAGATGCAGGTCGATTACGGCGAGGGTGCGCTCACGCGCATTCCGGGGTCCAACCGTTACCGCCGGCCGCGACTGTTCGTGGCGACGTTGCGCTATTCGCGGCGCAGCTTCCGCTATGTCGTGTGGCGCTCCAGTCAGCAGGTATGGGCGCAGCTGCACGAACAGGCGTGGAGGTATTTCGGCGGCAGCTGCAGGTACGTGGTGCTCGACAATCTCAAGGAGGGCGTACTCAAACCGGATCTGTACGAACCCGAATTGAACTCGGTCTACGCAGAGACCCTGAAGCATTACGGCGTGGTCGCCGATCCGGCGCGGGTACACGACCCGAATCGCAAGGGGACGGTTGAGAACGCTATCGGCCATACGCAGGCCACTGCGTTGAAGGGTCGACGCTTCGAGTCGACCGACGAACAGAACGCCTTCCTTGACCACTGGGAGACCCGGTGGGCAGCCTCGCGCATCCACGGTAGCGAACGCCGACAGGTGCAGGCCATGTTCGAGGAAGAGCGGCCCCATCTGCAGCCGCTGCCACTGCTGGGCATGCAGTACTTCGCTGAGGCGCAGCGTACCGTCTACGACGACAGCTGCGTGCGCGTGGACCACAGCAGCTACGCGGCTCGCCCGGCGCGGATCGGCTCGAAGGTGATCGTGCGCATCTTCGACCGTCGCATCGAGATACGCGACCTCGAGACGCAGGCGCTGCTGCGCACCCACGCACGGGCCGAGCGACCAGGCACGGTGATACTGCCCGACGCCGAGCGCGTGTTCAATCCCTCGCGTGAGACGCGCCGCATCCTGAGCCAGGCCAAGGCCATCGGCGCCGATACCGAGCGGCTGTGCAACCTGCTGTTCGCCATCGAGGGGCGGGTCGGCCAGCGCAAGCTCTGGGGCATCGTCGGTCTGGCCGACCGTTACCCGCGCCGCCTGGTCAACAGCGCCTGTGCTCGGGCGCTCGCCGAGGGGATCCACAGCTACCAGCACGTCAAGGCCGTGACCGAGAAGCTCGTGGCCGACGCGCTGGCCGCGATTGACCACGACTACGTCACCACGCCGGCGCAGGGGCAACTCGCCCTGACCCAGGAGCACCCACTGATCCGCAGCACTGATGACTACGCGGAACTGTTCGCTCGCGGCGCCGCTCAACCCACCACCGCCATTGCCTCACCGTCCACGGAGATCTCGCATGACCATGACTGAAATCGAACGCGCCCTGCGCGAGTTGCGCCTGTCCGGCATCGCCGCCACCTTGAGCACTCGCGTGCTGCAGGCACAGGCCAACCAGCAGCCCTTCCTCGAGACCTTCGCCTCGATGCTGCAAGATGAACTCGACCGGCGTCGTTCGCGCCTGACCGAGCGGCGCTTCAAGCACTCGCGCCTGGACGAGCGGCTCACGCTCAACGACTTCGACTGGCGCTTCAATCCCAAGCTGCCACGCCAGGCGTGCTTCGAGCTCCACACGTTGAAGTTCATCGGCGAGGGCGCCAACGCGCTCCTCATCGGTAAGCCCGGCACCGGAAAGAGCCATGTCGCCAAGGCGATCGCCTACCAGGCCACGCTGCAAGGCTTCGACGTGCGCTACGTCGAGGCCGACACCGAATTCGCCCGCTACGCGATTGGCAGCGATTCTGAGCAGGCTGCGCTGATGCGCGGCTTCGTCGAATCCGACCTCGTCGTGCTCGACGATCTGTTCCTCGCGCGACGCATCAGCGAGGCCAGCGCCGAACTGCTTCAGACCGTCGTCCATCAACGATACAAGCGGCGGCGCAGCATCGTCGTTACCTCGAACCGCGTCGTGCAGGACTGGGGAAAGTATCTCGGTGACGCCACCATGGCCACCACCATCCTGGACCGCCTCATGCACCGTGCCGCGATGCTCGAGTTCGAGGGAAAAAGCTACCGCCTGAAAGAGGCCGCTTCGCGACTCGCCCGAAACACCGCCGACGCGTCATAATCGCCTCGTCCTGCTGGGGGAGTTTGAGTGGCCACAGGTGGGGGAGTTTGAAGTGGCCATCGGGG
>JBGSTN010000451.1:0-1952 GCA_041736455.1 Burkholderiaceae bacterium
GAGAGTCAGGCGATCGATCGCCATGACGTCGCCCGCCGGCGGTGTCTGACCACGCGGTACCGCGGTCACGACACGCACGGTCTGACCGCTGGCGCGTGCACCGGTGATCGCGCGCAGCCCTTCGTTGTCCAACGGATTGGCAATGAGCACATCGGGCCAGCGCGAGCCGTCGAGTTCGATGCGCGAGAAGCCCAGACGATTCTGCTGGCTGTAACGGAATATCATGTCGATCAACTGCAGGTCGCGTGAATCGAGACCCGCGACGGCAACCGAGTAAGCTGGCTTGAGTGTCATGGCTGATCGATCAACATAGTCGGGACTGATTCTACTCATTTCCACCTGGCCCCCGAGGCCCTGCGACCACTAATCCGAATGACGAAACCTGATCACCTGCTTTTCGATACGCTCGCCTTGCACGCGGGCGCCGCCGCCGACCCGACAACGGGTGCGCGAGCCACGCCGATCTACCTGTCCACCTCGTTCGTGTTCCGTGATTCCGATCACGCGGCGGCGCTGTTCAATCAGGAGATCGATGGTCACGTGTATTCGCGTATCAGCAATCCGACCGTTTCGGTCCTCGAGGAACGCATCGCTGCCCTCGAAGCCGGTGTCGGTGGAATTGCCACCGCGAGTGGACAGGCCGCACTGCATCTCACGATCGCAACGCTCGCGCGCGCCGGATCACACATCGTCGCATCGCGGGCACTCTATGGCGGCTCGCATAACCTGCTGCACTATACGCTGCCGCGATTCGGCATCGAAACGACCTTCGTCGATCCTCGCGACCCCGATCAATGGCGTGCCGCGATCCGCCCTGAAACGCGCATGCTCTTCGGCGAAACGCTCGGCAACCCGGGGCTGGATGTGCTCGACGTGCCCACCGTCTCGGCAATCGCGCACGAATCCGGTCTGCCGCTGGTGCTCGATTCGACCTTCACGACCCCGTTCCTGATGCGCCCGTTCGAATGGGGCGCAGACATCGTCGTCCACTCGGCGACCAAGTTCCTCGGCGGACACGGCACCGTCATCGGCGGCCTCGTCGTCGACAGCGGAAAGTTCGACTGGCAGGCCCACGGCCGTCACCCAGAACTGACCGAACCCTACGAGGGTTTCCATGGCATGGTGTTCGTCGAAGAATCGCCGATTGCACCTTTTCTGCTGCGCGCGCGCCGGGAAGGCCTGCGCGACTTCGGCGCGTGCATGAGCCCGATGAATGCGTGGCAGATCCTGCAGGGGATCGAAACGCTGCCGGTGCGGATGCAACGGCATGTCGCCAACGCGCGCGACGTCGCTCGATTCCTGGTCGCGCAACCGCAGGTCAAGCGCGTGGCCTATCCGGATCTTCCCGACCATCCCGACCACGAGTTGGCGCAGCGACTGCTGCCGCGCGGCAGTGGCGCCGTATTCAGCTTCGAACTCGATGCCGACCGCGCGACTGGGCGACGCTTCATCGAAGCGCTGCGCCTCTTCTCGCATCTTGCCAACGTCGGCGATGCGCGCTCGCTGGTGATCCACCCGGCCTCGACGACCCATTTCCGGATGGACGAAGCCGCACTGGCACAGGCAGGGATCGGTGCAGGCACCTTGCGCCTGTCGATCGGCCTGGAGGATCCGACCGACCTGATCGACGATCTCAAGGGCGCTTTCCGCGCGGCGTTCAAGCCGGCGCGCAAGTCCGGCCAGGCAGGCGCAACGAGCGACGCCGCGAAGAAAGGAGCCCGCTCATGAAGATCGCCGTTCCCGGCCACGCCGGCGATGCCTTCGTCTACACGGGCGGGCGCGTTCTCGAAGGCGACGAACCCGTGGTGGTACTGGTCCACGGTGCACAGAACGATCACTGTGTATGGGCGCTGCAGAGCCGCTATCTCGCGAACCACGGTTATCGCGTGCTCGCGGTCGACCTGCCGGGCCATGGCGCCTCGCGCGGCCGACCACTGCCGACGATTGCCGCG
>JBGSTN010000454.1:0-4296 GCA_041736455.1 Burkholderiaceae bacterium
GCGGCAGCCGTCACCACGGTCGCCCGTCCGTCCGGATCGAGCGGCCGACCCACGACCAACTGGGCAGGCGACCAGTCCGAGACGAGACGCGCGATCGGGTCGAACAGGCTGCTCAGTGCGCGGTATTCGATGATGGTCAACGCAGTCGCCGTCCCGCTGACGGTGTTGCCGACAGCGACGCCCACCTTGGTCAATCCGTAGTCGAACGCGAGGACTCCGGTCGCCCGCTCAGGCATGCCCGGCCGCCCTGTGCAACAACGCCGGGTTCACACCCAACAGGCCGAAGGCACGCGCGAACCGCTCCTCGATCGGCGCTTCGAAGATGAGTCGGCTGTCGGCTGCCACTGTCATCCAGGCATTGCTGAGCAATTCGTCCTCGAGTTGACCGGGCCCCCAGCCGGCATAGCCGAGGGTGACGATGACATCGTGCGGCCCCTCGCCTGCGGCCACGGCTTCCAGCACATCGCGCGACGACGTCAAGGCCATCGAGCCACCGATTGCGCAACTGGCGGTATAGGAAGTGGCTGGTCGATGCAAGACGAAGCCGCGATCGGCCTGCACGGGTCCGCCCGCCAGCACGGGTTGCGCGGCCAGCACGGGATCCACGAGTTCGAGATCGATCCGTTCGAACAACCCGGCGAGCGTCATTGTCATCGGCCGATTGACCACCAGCCCCATCGCACCTTCCGCAGAATGTTCGGCAATGAGAATCAGGGCGCCCTCGAAGTTCGGATCGACCATTTGTGGCATGGCGATCAGAAAGTGATTGGCGAGATTGGTGGCCCAGTCGGCAAGCATGGCAGTGATTGTAAAGCCGCAGGGTCGATGCGCACAGCGCGACCATTTCCGCTGAATCCTTCCCGCCGAATCGTGCCGAGTCGACCCGCCGGTCTCGTCGCGGCGGCCCGTTCGAATTCGTGCCGGACGCGTGATAGCATGGCCAGGCCCATGATTTCAAAGTCGTTTTTGCCCGCCACCCCCGGCAATACCGTGCTGGTCTGGCTGCGACGCGATCTGCGCCTGTCCGATCACGCAGCGCTCGCCCATGCGCTGACGACCGGCAAACGGATCTGCGTCGGCTTCGTGTTCGATCGCGACATCCTTGCAGGCCTGCCTGCGCAGGACCGCCGCGTCACGTTCATTCACGATGCGGTGAGCGACATTGCCGCGCGGTTGCGCGAACTCGGCGGCGAACTGCTGGTCGCTCACGATCACCCCGTCAACGCGATCGTGAAGTGGGCGAAGGATCATGCCGCAGGCGAAGTGATCGCGGCGGCCGATCATGAACCGCAGGCCTATGCGCGCGACGAGAAGGTCGCCGAGGCATTGCGGGTGCTGGGCGCGCAACTGACGATGGTCACCGATCACACGTTGCACCGCCCCGGCGACCTGCTCACCGGATCGGGCAAACCCTATACCGTCTTCACACCCTTCAAGCGGACTTTTCTGCGCGAAATGACGGCGACGGCCTGGCAGACGCGCGAGGTCGATCCGGAGAAGCTCGCCCACCGACTCGTCCGTTCGCGCGCCGCAGTCGCGATCCCGACGCTCGCAAGTCTGGGCTTCGAACACTGCGATCTGGCCGCACTCGGGGTGCTCGGCTCCGAGTCCGCCGGCACGTCACTGCTCGACGACTTTGCCGGGCGCATCGCGCGCTACGACGAAGCGCGCGACTTTCCGGGCGTTCGCGGACCGTCGTATCTGTCGGTACACCTGCGGTTCGGCACGGTGTCGATCCGACAGGCCGCGCGCCTTGCCGACCAGTCGATTGCCGGCAAACCCGCGCAACACAAGGGGGCGGCGACCTGGCAGTCGGAGTTGATCTGGCGCGATTTCTATTTCCAGATACTGCACCACTTCCCGCATGTCGTGAGCGGTGCATTCAGACCCGAATTCGATCGCATCGAATGGGTCGACGACGCGGCACGTTTCGACGCCTGGTGCCAGGGCAGGACCGGCTATCCGTTGATCGATGCGGCGATGGCGCAGATCAATCAAACCGGCTACATGCACAATCGCCTGCGCATGGTCACCGCTTCCTTCCTTTCGAAGGATCTCGGCATCCATTGGCAAAAGGGCGAACAGTATTTCGCCAGGCAACTGATCGACTTCGATCTGGCCGCGAACAACGGCGGATGGCAATGGGCGGCCTCGACGGGCTGCGACGCGCAACCCTGGTTCCGGATATTCAATCCCGTGACCCAGTCGCAACGGTTCGATCCGCGCGGCAAGTTCATCCGCCGGTATCTGCCTGCGCTTGCCGACCTGAGCGACAAGGCCATCCATGCACCCTGGCTACAGGACGACGCGACGCTGCGCAAGGTCGGGATCGAACTCGGCCGAAACTACCCGAGACCGATCGTCGCGCATGACGAGGCGCGCAAGGACACCCTCGCCCGCTATGGCGTCGTGAAGGATTGAGTCTTGCCCCGTGCCACGTAGGTTCTTACCAGGCCGAGCAGCGTCGCTTCGTCGTAAGGCTTGCCGAGATACTCGTTGACACCGAGCGACAACGCGAAGTTGCGGTGCTTGTCGGCGGTGCGTGAGGTGATCATCACGATCGGAATGTTCTTGAATCGCTCGTCGCGGCGTACGGCACGCGTGAAGTCGAAGCCGTCCATGCGCGGCATCTCGATGTCGACGAGCATCACATCGGGCTGACGTTCCTCGAGTTGGCGCAGTGCGTCGACACCATCCTTGGCCAACACCACGTCGAACCCTTCGCGGGCGAGGAAACGCTGAGTGACCTTGCGCACCGTGACGGAATCATCGACCACCAGGACGCTCGGCGGCGCGGCAGCCAGATTGGCGACGATGCCTGCCCGCATCGCCGCGTCCTGGGCGCTGGCGGACAGGTTCGCCGCCAGTTGCCCCACGTTCAGGATCAGCACCACATCGCCGTTGCCCATCACGGTGGCGCCTGCGATCCCGGCCACTTTCGCGACCTGCGGCCCGACGTTCTTGACGACGACTTCCTGCGCCTTGCCGACCACGTCGGCGTGCACCGCGATCCGACGTCCACCGGAGCGCACGATCATCACGGGAGACAGATGCTGCGCCAACGGCTGGCAATCGGCGCGATCGACCAGCGAGGCGAACCAGTACAGCGGTACCGCCTCGCCCTGCCATTGAATCGCCCGGGCTTCGTAGGCGTGCGCGAGGTTGTCGGGGTCGATCTGCATGATCTGTTCGACACTCGCCGCGGGCACGCAATAGCGCAATTCGCCGACCGAGACCATCATCACCTGTTCGATGGCCATGGTCAGCGGCAGATGAATGACGAATCGAGAACCGCGTCCGACCTCGAAGGCGACCTGTACGCGTCCGCCCAACAGGCCGACTTCGGTACGCACGACATCCATGCCGACGCCGCGTCCCGAGATCTGGTCGACCGAACGGGCCGTCGTGAAGCCCGGCATGAAGATCAGATCGGCCAGTACTTCGTCACTGGATGCCACGTCGGACGGAATGAGGCCTCGTTCGATTGCTCGTTCACGAATTCGCCGCAGATCGAGCCCGCCGCCGTCGTCGGACAACGCGAGCATGATTTCGTTACCCTCCTGCGCCACCTCGAGGCGGATGTCGCCCGTCTCCGACTTGCCCGCGACAGCACGGGCCGTCGGCTCCTCGATGCCATGCGACACGGCATTGCGCAGCAGATGTTCCATCGGCGCGACCATTCGTTCGAGCACGCCGCGATCCAGCTGCACCGTCGCACCGCGGATATCCAGCGAGACCCGTTTGCCCTGTGCCTTGGCCACCTGCCGGACGACCCGGTAGAGGCGATCACCGATGGTGCCGAACTGGACCATCCGGATGCCGAGCAGGTTGTGCTGCAACTGGCGCAGCGTATGCCCTTGCCGGCCCAGATCGGCAAGCGCCTCGTCGATGGCTCGCGTGGCATTGGTATGTACCGTGGCCACATCATTGACCGACTCGGCCAGCATGCGCGTCAGTTCCTGGAAGCGCGTGTAGCGATCGAACTCGAGCGGATCGAATTCGCCGGCCATCGGGACGTGCTTGTCATGGCTCGCCTGGATGCGCGTCTCGCCCTGCATCTCGATTTCGCGCAGGTGCGTGCGCAGACGGTTGACGTTTTCCGCCAACTCGCTCATGGTCTGCCGTAATCCGCCGACCGAATTGTCCAGGCGCGAGCGGGCAATCGTGATCTCCCCCGCCTCGTTGACCAGTTTGTCCAGCACTTCTGCACGGACCCGCACCAGTGGTTGCGCATGGCGCGACGGGTCGCCGCCACGTCCATCAACGGACGAACCGACGCGTGCCGCCGCGGCCGCC
>JBGSTN010000477.1:0-3818 GCA_041736455.1 Burkholderiaceae bacterium
GCGAGCCAGGCGATCAGGAAACCCAGCATGATGCTGCCTCCGTCGCCGAGAAACATCGCCGCCGTGCGCTGCCAGGGATGCCAGAGATTGAACACGAGGAAGGCCAGCAGCGCGCCGATCGCGAGCCACTGCATCGGTGCGAGGCCGAGCGCGCCGGTCGGATCGACGATACTGGTCGCGAACAACAGCCAGCCCAATGAAACGACCGAATAGCTGGCGCACAGACCATCGATCCCGTCGGACAGGTTCCAGGCGTTGGCAATGCCCATGATCGCGACAACCGTGACGGGCAACGCCAGCCAGTGCAGCTCGAAACCCACCCCGGGCAGCAACTCGCCGAGATCGGTCAAGCACGCCCCGCCCGCCACCATCAGGCAAGCGGCGACGAGTTGCGCGAGGAGCCGGTAGCGTGCCCTGATCGGAAAACGATCGTCGGCGAATCCGATCGTGAACATCAGGACCAGACCTGCGACCACCCCATAGGCATCGCCGGGCATGTCGATCATCAACAGCAGGCCCGCGAGCAACGTGGTGGTCACGATCAGGACGCCGCCGGCGAGCGGCACCTTGCCACGATGCCTCTTGCGCGCGGAAGGCCTGTCGACCCAGCCGGCCGAAGCGACCCGGCGGCTGATCAGAGGTGCCAGCAACATGGCCAGCAGAAATGACGCAAACAGATAGTGCATGGTGCGATTCGAGATGTCGTGGCAGGTTGAACGTGACGGAATCGGATGACGGGACGGCGACGTCCAAAGGGTCGTCGCCGCGAGACTAGCCGCCAGCCGCGGAGTAGAGGAATTCGACCGCAGGTTGCCAGATCAGGTTCTGCCGCGTCTGCAGATTGACGATGACGGTTTCGCCGCCCGCGGGCAGGCCCGACACCAGCGCCGAAGTGCCCGTCAGGCATTCGGCGAAGATCATCGGCAGACCGGGCGACTCCACCGACAGGCAGTAGAGATCGCCGCCCACATCGGGCCAGCTGAAGGTGGTGCTGCCCGCCGGCAGCGTCGACCCCGCGACCGGCGACTCGATCAGCGCCACCGGCACGACCGCCCCATTGGCCGTGTAGATCGCCAGGATCGGCTCCTGCCACACCAGGTTCTGCCGCGTCTGCAGGCTCACGTAGAGTGTTTCACCCGCCGTCGGCAAGCTCGGCACCGTGATCGACGTGCTGGTCTGGCATTGCGCGACCAGTGTCGCCATGCCCGGGCTGTCGATCGAGAAGCAATAGAGATCACCGCCGACATCGGACCAGCTGAACGTGACCGCCCCCGCCGGCAATGTCGCGCCTGCCGCGGGCGACACCATCTGCGCGACACCGGTGCCGACATCGTCGTTCAGCGCCGTGTAGACATACAGCACGGCCGGCTGCCATTGCAGGTCGATCCGCGTCTGCAGGTTCACATACAGCGTCTCGCCACCGGTCGGCAACGAAGGCACCGTGATCGAGGTACCGGTCAGGCACTCGGCGAACAATGGCGCATCGCCCGGCACCTCCACGGACAGGCAGTACAAATCCCCGCCACCGGCGGTCCAGTTGAACGTGGCGCTGTCCGACGTCAACGTCGAGCCGGCGATCGGCGACACCATCGAGGCCACGCCCTGGTCGCCACTTCCGCTCAGGCGATTGATCACGTTGCGCGTGATCGTGCAGATCGGGCTGGCCCCGTTGCCATTGCCCACGCAGCCGTCGAGCGCGCGCGTCCAGTCGGTCGTGGCCGCGTTGAACACGGTGCCGCCACCCGGCTTGGTGTGAATCGTCATGGTCGCGAAACCGCCGGGCACTCCTGAAAGGGTGATGTTGGGCGTATTCGGCGGCGCATTCGCGACCGACTCCCAGCCGGCCAGCGATCGGTAAGCGAGGATCGTCGTGTTCGCCGGCGTCCCGTCACCGCCCGTGGGCACCGGTCGGCCCTGGGCATTCAGCGTGAAGTCGACGCCATCGCCCTCGTAACGCAGGATCCGCTCGGCCTGACCGATCACGCTGCCCTGCGTCAGGTTCAGCCCGGCAAACGCGAAGTGCTCCGGCACCGCCACTTCGAATCCCTGGCTCGCGAGCGCCGGGCTCACGTTCTCGTCGATGTAGCCGCCCTTGAACCATGTCGCGCCGATCAACTTCGCCTCCGGGTCCACCTCGTACCAGTTCGCCGTCCCGGAACCGGACACCTTGGACGCGTTCATCCGGCCCATCGCACGGCCGTTCCCATCGGCCACATAAGCGACCTTCCACCACATCGTGTTGCCCGACAGGATCGCGGCATTGCCGCCGGCTGCGACGAAGCGGGCGAGTTCGGCGCGGCGTTGCGCGCTCCAGTATTCATCGTGGCCTATCGTGACGAACAGCTTGTAGGGATCGAGCACGTTGGGCCGCGAGTCCAGGTCGGTGCTCGACAGATAATCGAGGGCGATCCCCTGGCTCTCGGCCCAGCGGATCATCGGATAGGCCCAGCGGGAAAAGTCGTCGAGCTGGGAATTGCCGTAGGGCCTGAATTTCGACAATGCCGTGGCGGCGACACCGTCGGTCGAGTTGTAGGTATAGACGCTCTTGCCACCCCAGTTCGAATAGGCGTTGGCTGTATCGAATGGAATCTGCAGCGCGATCGTCGACGCCGAACCGGGCGAACCGGCCCGGACCACGAAGTGGAAACGAGTGGAGGGGCCATCGGGCGATTCCGCGGTGGCGATATAGAGGCCACTGGACCAGTTCTGCGGCACGGCCAGTGACAGGCCGGCCGGCCAGTTGCAGCAGTCGACCCAGGCGTTCGCCGGGATAGCCTGCTTGGTCATCGACGCAGTGCCGGTATAGACCCGCTGGTTGGACTGACCGATCCGATCGATCACCAGGTTCGCCTGGCGCGTCACCGTCGTCGACCCGGCGTTGTCCGAAAGGTGGAACGTGATCGTCCCGCCCGGGGCCACCGTGTCGGTGCTCGCGTACATGTCGATCGACGGGTTCAGTGTGGCGAGAACCGCAGGGTCGGTACCGGCGACGGGCGGCGTTACCGGGGGGGTGGTTGGCGCCGGTGTGACGGGTTCCGGCACATCGACCTTCTCCGCGAGGTCGGCCTTGTCCGCAAGGTCGGCAGACGAATCCGGCCCACCGTATTGATCGCTACAGGCAACCAGCAGGGCGAAACCCGCGAGCGCCAGCAGGCGAGGAAAAGTCCGTTTGAAAAAGCCCCTGCCGGCGCGCACGCTTCGTTGTCGTTCTTCGATCATGATCTCGATTGGTGACGCCGATCGTGAAATCACACCCGACGATATCCGGGCGCAACGGTCACGACAGCGCACTCTCCCCTATGGCATTGAATTCGTCGATAGTCGTTGCGGGAATGCGGTGCCTTGCAATGCCCACGGTTGCCGTTTCATGGCCGGTCTTCACACGGGCGCCGGACTGCCCACCCCGTAGACGGTATGGCGCTCGCGAAAGAGCCACCAGAGATCGAGGAACAGGAAAGCGGTGAATCCTGCGAACGCACCCAGCGGCAACCAGTCGGTTGCGCCAAGCACGATGACGGTCATGGTGACGAGGAAGCCGGCGAGCAACGCCGTGACACCACGAATCAGATGATAGCGGCCAGTTGCGCGGGCGATCAACGGCGCCTGCGTGATCGACTGCACGTAGACCAGGGGCAGAAGCCAGACTGCCATCGCCAGATAATCGGCCGCTGCCGCGAATCGCTCCCCGAAGACGAGCGCAATCACGGCTGGCCCGGCAGCGAACAGCACGAGCGCCATCATCAGCGCGACGCCGAATGCGGCGGCGCCGATCGCGAGATGCGTGCGCAGCGCCAGGCGTTGCAGACGAAACAGATACC
>JBGSTN010000046.1:0-4127 GCA_041736455.1 Burkholderiaceae bacterium
GGGGCGCTGTCGGGCTGGCATCCGGCCGATCTGGGCGCGCAGGTACTCGATGCACTCGTCGATCGCACCGGTGCCGATCCGGCATTGATCGACGACGTCGTCATGGGCTGCGTGCTGCAGATCGGCGAACAGGCGTTGAACGTGGCGCGCAATGCGGTGTTGTCGTCGAAGCTGCCCGAATCGGTTCCGGGCACGACGATCGACCGGCAATGCGGGTCGTCGCAGCAGGCAATCCATTTTGCCGCCCAGGCCGTGATGTCGGGAGCAATGGATATCGTGATCGCAGGCGGCGTCGAAAGCATGACGCGCGTGCCGATGGGCTCGTCGGTGACGCTGCCCGCGAAGAACGGCATGGGCATGTACGTCGGCCCTGAGATGCAGAAGCGCTATCCGGATGTGGAGTTCAGTCAGTTCACCGGCGCCGAAATGATGGCGCGCAAATACGAACTGAGCCGTGAGAAACTCGACGCGTTCGCACTCGCGAGCCACCAGCGCGCGATTGCCGCGACGCAGGCGGGCGCCTTCGATGCGGAGATCGTGCCGGTCGAGATCCGTCGCGCCGATGGTACCGGCGGCGGTGAAATGCATCGAGTCGACGAGGGCATTCGTTTCGACGCCACGGCCGAATCGATCGGATCGGTGAAGCTGTTGCACGAGCAGGGACGAATCACGGCCGCGACCGCGAGTCAGATCTGCGATGGTGCGACCGGCGTGATGATCGTCAACGAAGACGGTCTGCGCAAGCTCGGCATCGAACCGATCGCGCGCATTCATCACATGACCGTCATCGGTCACGATCCCGTGATCATGCTCGAGGCGCCGTTGCCGGCGACGACACTCGCGCTGCGCAAGGCGGGCATGTCGATCGACGAAATCGACTTCTTCGAGGTCAACGAGGCGTTCGCCCCGGTGCCGCTTGCCTGGCTCGAGCACACGGGCGCCGACCCGTCTCGTCTGAACGTCAACGGCGGTGCCATCGCCCTCGGTCATCCGCTCGGCGCATCCGGCACCAAGCTCGCCACTACGCTCCTGCATACGCTGCGACGCCATGGCAAGCGCTACGGCCTGCAGACGATGTGCGAGGGCGGCGGCATGGCCAACGTCACGATCTACGAACGACTGTAGGCCACCGTGGCATTTCTGCAGCTCACGATCGAGGGCATCTCGATCGGCTGCATCTATGCGCTGATCGCCCTCGGATTCGTGCTGATCTACAAGGCCACCGAGGTCGTGAATTTCGCGCAGGGCGACATCATGATGCTCGGCGCCTTCGTGGCGTTCACGTTCGCGAGCCTGTGGGGACTGTCGTTCTGGCTCGCCATTCCCGTCACGATCGTCGTGCTGATGGTTTTCGGTGCGGCATTCGACCGGTTCCTGCTCCGGCCGATTTCGGGCCAGTCCAACATGGCGGCGATCATGGTGACGCTCGGCGCGGGCATGGTGATCCGGGGCGTCGCGACGATGATTCCCGGTTGGGGCACCGATACGCATGCACTGAAGGCACCCTACAGCGATGGGGTTCTAGATCTCGGCGGCCTGGTGGTATCGACCGATCATGTGGTGATCATCCTGGTCACGGGCGGGCTGTGTCTGGCGCTCTGGGCGTTCTTCAAACGCACGCGCATCGGGATTGCAATGCAGGCGTCGTCGCAGAACCAGTTGGCGGCTTACTACATGGGCATTCCGGTGCGGCGTATCAATACGTTGATCTGGGGTCTGTCCGCAGGCGTCGCCGCGATCGCGGCGATGTTGATCGCCCCGATCCAGTTCGTGCATTCCAACCTGGGCTTCATTGGCCTGAAGGCGTTTCCGGCTGCGGTGGTGGGCGGTTTCGGCAGCATTCCCGGTGCGATCGTCGGCGGCCTGATCATCGGTCTCGTCGAGATGTATGCCGGGTTCTATCTGGCCGAAGGCTGGAAGGACATCGCGCCGTACCTCGTGGTGCTGCTGGTGCTGGCAATCAAGCCCTCGGGGATCTTCGCCGAGATGCGTCGCAAGAAGGTCTGACCGGGAGCCGACGATGCGATTCATCTTCAAGACGCGCTACGAACAGGACATCGGCCTCTGGCGCGATCACGTCCAGGCGATGTGGTATCTGCTGTTGCTGCTGGCGCTGGTCGCCGCGCCCTTCGTGGTGCCCGACTATTACCGGACCCAGCTCAACTTCGTGATGATCTGGAGCATCGTCGGTTTCGGGCTGATGCTGCTCATCGGATTCACGGGGCAGATATCGATGGGCCACGCGGCCTTTCTCGCGATCGGTGCATACACCGAGGGGATCCTGTACGGCATGGGATGGCCGTTCGTGGTTTCCGCGCCGGTCGCGATGCTGCTGGCGGGCAGTGCCGGCCTGGTGATCGGCTTGCCTGCCTTGCGCCTCACCGGCATCTACCTCGCAATCGCGACGCTGGCATTCGGCTTCATCGTCGAAGAGGGCCTGGCCCGCTTCGACTGGCTCACCGGCGGCAATTCGGGCCTGATGGTGCTGGGCCTGAACGTGCTGTGGGGAGATACGCAGCATGCGTACTCGTTCTATTACCTCTGCCTCGTCTGTGTGGTGCTGGTGGCCGCCGCCGTGCACAACCTGCTGCGTTCACCCACCGGCCGCGCCTTCGTCGCGATCCGCGATTCCGAGATATCGGCGCAGAGCATGGGTGTCGACCTGGCCCGCTACAAGACCCTCAGTTTCGCGCTCTCGGCCGCGATCACGGGGTTGGCCGGGTGTCTCTACGCGCACCAGATGACATTCCTGAGTCCGGAGCAGTTCGGTCTGGTCCAGTCGATCGAATTCCTGATGATGATCGTGATCGGCGGCATGGGCTCGCTGCACGGAGCAGTATTCGGCGCCGTGTTCACGATCGGTCTGCCCGAGTTCATCGGCGGCATCAAGGACTACCTGCCGGCGAGCGTGGTCGAGCAACCCGGCCTGAAGCCGACTCTGTTCGGGGTCGCGCTGGTGCTGTTCGTTCTGTTCGAACCATTGGGCATCTACGGCAGGTGGGTCAAGATCCGCACATATTTCTCGATGTTCCCGCTCTACCGCAAGGGCATGTTCGATCGCCAGAAGGCCTATCAGAAATCGGAGCGCGTGCGATGACCGCGTTCTTCCAGGCCGACCGGCTGACGATGCGCTTCGGCGGACTCACGGCGGTCGACAAGGTGAGCTTCGAGGCGCGCGAAGGCGAGATCTACACCATCATCGGGCCCAACGGCGCCGGCAAGACGACGATCTTCAACCTGATCAGCCTGATCTATCCGCCCACCGCAGGTCGCGTCCTGTTTCGCGGCGAGGATCTGACCGGCATGAATCCGGCGCGCGTCGCAGGCCGCGGCATCGGCCGCACCTTCCAGAATATCGAGCTCTTCGAACATGCGACCGTGCTGCAGAATCTCCTGATCGGCTGCCATGCCCATGTGAAGGTGAACCCGTTCGCGGAAATCCTGCGCCTGCCATCGGTGAAGAAGCAGGAACTGGTGCTGCGCAGACAGGTCGAAGAGGTGATCGACTTTCTCGATATCCAGGCGGTTCGCGACAAGATGGTCGCGGGGCTGCCGTATGGCATGCGCAAGGTCGTCGAACTGGCCCGCGCGTTGTGCACGCGTCCCAGGCTGCTGCTGCTCGATGAACCGTCATCCGGATTGAACGTGGAGGAGACCGACGACATGGCGTTCTGGATCGCAGACATCAAGCGCGAGCTCGGCATCACCGTGCTGATGGTCGAGCACGACATGACTCTGGTCTCGCGCGTTTCCGACCGGGTGCTGGCCATCACGCAGGGGACGGTGCTTGCCGAAGGAACGCCGGCCGAAGTGCAGGCGCATCCTGAGGTCATTGCCGCGTATCTGGGCGGTTGACCTCGATGGCGGCCCTCGACACCGTGATGCCACCGCGCCGACCGGCGCCCGAGGGCGACGTCATCCTGCGTCTTGCGAATGTCGAAAGCAGTTATGGTCCCGTCCAGGCGATCCGCGGTATCAGCCTCGAAGTGCGCGAACGGTCCATCGTCACGGTGCTCGGCGCCAACGGCGCCGGCAAGACGACGATCCTCAAGACCATCTCCGGCATCATCGATCCCCAGAAGGGTTCGGTATGGTTCGGCGGCGAGGAAATCCAGCGCCGGCCACCC
>JBGSTN010000553.1:0-2501 GCA_041736455.1 Burkholderiaceae bacterium
CAGGTGCCGCCACGCATAGCGAGGCAGCCGCCGCGTTGCCGAGGAAGCGTCGTCGGTTCATGGTCATCGGAATGTCTCCAGAAAACTGGCATGTTATGGGTTGGCGCCGCCCTCGGCCTTGACGGGCGTCATGCCCGTCGATGTTCGGCCCGGTCAGTTCGGCGGGCTCATGCCGGGCGGCAGTCGATTGCCCCGTACCACCGGATAGTCGGGCCGACCGGTCCGCATCCAGGTGACGATGTTGCGCGCGGCCTTGGTGCGCAACTCGATTTCCGACTGCTGCGAGTAGAACGCGCTGTGCGGCGAGAAGATCACGCGGCGATCCGCGAGCAACGGATGGTCGGATGGGATGGGTTCGACCGGCAGGACATCGAGACCTACCGCCGCCAGCCGCCCCGACTGCACCGTTCGTGTCAGGCCATCGATATCGATCACCGCGCCGCGCGCGGTATTGACGAGATAGCTGCCCGTTCGCATCCGGCCGAGCAACTTCTCGTCGACCAGTCCGCGAGTCTCGTCGGTCAGCAGGCAATGGATCGAGATCGCGTCGGCCTGGGTGAACAGTTCCTCGAGTCCGACCCGGTTCACGTACTGCGGAAAATCGCCATCGATCAGATACGGGTCGTGTGCGATCACCCGCTTGAAGATCGGTTGCGCGTAGTGCGCGAACCGCTTGCCGATGCGTCCGAGCCCGAGTACGCCGACGGTGAGATCCTGCGCCCTGGGTATCACGCCCGACGAGACGTAATGCCACTTGCCGGCGTGAACGTCGCTGTCATAGCCATGCAGTCGGCGAATGCAGGCGAGCATCATCGATAGCGCATGCAGCGAGACTTCGCCGACCCCGTAGTCGGGCGAGTTCGCGACCCAGACGCCATGTCGGGCTGCGTCATGCGGATTGATCGTGTCGTAACCTGCGCCGAGTCGCGCGACCATGCCGACCTTGGGCAGCGCGGCGAACACGCGCTCGTTGATCGGGGCGAACGTCACGAGCAGCGCGTCGACATCGGCCCCGGCGGCGATGACCTGCTCTTCGGTCTTGCACTGGGCTTCGAGGAGTTCGATGCCGGCGTCGGCGAACAGCTTGCGCTCGAGCGAAATGTCGAGCATCTCATGATCGGTGAACAGCACTTTCATCGCGGAACTCCCGGTTGGCAGGATAAGGGGCGAAACGTCTCGGCGGGATAGAATCATCGCATCGAACCCTGATCGATTCGCGCCCGTTCGGCATCGGCGACGATTGCATCACCAATCTGGAGACAGTGGCCATGAATCAAATCGACCTGGCGGGCCGCACGGCCATCGTCACTGGCGGCGCTACCGGTATCGGACTGGCCGTCGCCCAGCGGCTCGCCGCCAGCGGCGCACGGGTCGCCCTGTGGGATCAGAGCGACGCCCGGACGGCGGCAGACGGATTGGCGTCGGTCGATCAGGGCGCGCATCTCGCGCATCAGGTCGATGTCACGGACGAATCGGGTGTCGAGCGCGCCACCGCCGACGTCGCACGCGCTTTCGGTCGTATCGACATCCTCGTCTGCAGCGCCGGCATCACCGGCCCCAATCAGCCCACCTGCGACTATTCACTGGCCGACTGGCGGCGTGTGTTCGATATCAACGTGCACGGCGTGTTCCTCTGCAATCGGGCGGTGGGCAAGATGATGATCGCAGCCGACTACGGCCGCATCGTCAATATCGCCTCGATCGCGGGCAAGGAAGGCAACCCGAATGCATCGGCCTACAGCGCATCGAAGGCCGCCGTGATCGGGCTGACCAAGTCGCTGGGCAAGGAAATGGCGCGTACCGGCGTGCGCGTCAACTGCGTGACGCCGGCGGCCGTGCGTACCGCGATCTTCGACCAGATGACTCAGCAGCACATCGACTTCATGCTGTCGAAGATTCCGCTGGGACGTTTCGGCAGCGTCGACGAGATCTCCGCGATGATCGCCTGGTTATGCTCGGAGGAGTGCTCGTTCTCTACCGGTGCCGTCTTCGATCTGTCGGGCGGCCGCGCTGTCTACTGAAGCGGAGCCTCTGCCCACCGGCCGGTCGGTGTCGTATCGGCGCCGGGCAGCGGCCGATCAGCCGACCGGCGTCAGATAAGGCGTGCCGGCATAGTACGCAGCCAGATTGTCGATCACGAGTTGGCCCATCAGGGTGCGTGTCGCTACCGAAGCGCTGCCTTGATGAGGTTGCAGCACGATGTGCGGCAGATCGATCAGTGCCTGGGGCACCTGCGGTTCGTTGTCGAACACATCGAGACCCGCCGAGCCGAGTTCGCCGGACACGAGCAGTTCAGTCAGCGCCGCCTGATCGACGACCGATCCGCGCGCAATGTTGACGAACACGCCCTGCGGGCCGAGCGCCGCGAGCACTTCCCGCGACACGATGTGCCGCGTCGCCGCGCCACCCGGACAGGCGGCGATCAACACATCGGCCCAGTCGGCCAGTTCGACTACCTGGTCGAAGTATCGATATGACACGTCGGACTTCGCGCGCGGGCC
>JBGSTN010000560.1:0-3198 GCA_041736455.1 Burkholderiaceae bacterium
AGCATGGCCAGCACCTTGTCAGCCGATGCCCGGGCCTGCTGCATCAGCGCTGCCGACCCGGTGTCGGGAACGGTGCGCGCATAGGCGGCAGCGCGTTCGCCGGCAACGCGGCCGAACACGACGATCTCCGCCAATGAATTCGAACCGAGCCGGTTCGCGCCGTGGATCCCGACGCTCGCACACTCGCCGGCCGCATAGAGTCCGGCAAGCGAGGTTTCGGTCAGGCGATTGCTGTGTATGCCACCCATCGTGTAGTGCACGGCAGGGCGCACCGGGATAGGCGTCGTGACCGGATCGACCCCGACGAACGTCTTGGCGACTTCGGTGATCAGCGGCAGCCGCTCATGGATCTTCTGCGCACCAAGATGACGCAGGTCCAGATGAACGGCGCTGCCCAGCGGCGTGGCGATCGTGTTGCCTTTTCGTTCCTCGTGCCAGAAGGCCTGAGAGAGCCGGTCGCGCGGACCGAGTTCCATTGCCTTGGCGCGCGGCCAGGGATCGACCGGACCCAGGCCATAGTCCTGCAGATAACGGTGGCCATCCTTGTTGGTCAGGATGGCGCCCTCGCCCCGACACCCTTCCGTGATCAGGATCCCGGTCCCCGGCAACGCCGTAGGGTGGTATTGCACGAACTCCATGTCGCGCAGCGCCACCCCGTGGCGATAGGCCATTGCCATGCCATCGCCAGTGACGATGCCGGCGTTCGTGTTCTGTCGGTAGACGCGGCCCGCACCTCCGGTACAGAGGATCACCGCCTTCGCGTCGAACAGGAACAGGGCGCCAGTGGCGATCTCGATCGCCAGCACGCCACGCGCGCGCCCGTCGTCGACGATGAGGTCGATGACGAAGAATTCGTCGAAACGTCTGATCGCATCGTGTCGCAGAGACGTCTGGAACAGCGTGTGCAGGATATGGAAGCCGCTCTTGTCGCCGGCGAACCAGGTGCGCTGAACCTTCATGCCGCCGAAGAAGCGCACATTGATGCTGCCGTCGTCGTGGCGGCTCCATGGGCAGCCCCAGTGTTCGAGTTGCACCATTTCCTCGGTGCAATGCTCGATGAAGTACTGCACTGCCTCCTGGTCGCACAGCCAGTCGCCGCCGGACACCGTATCGTCGAAGTGCAGTGCCAGTGAATCATCGCCTCGGATCACACCGGCCGATCCCCCTTCGGCCGCTACCGTATGACTTCGCATCGGCACGACCTTGGACAGCAGCGCCACGCTGAGCCCCGGATCGGCGACGTTGGCGGCAATGGCGGCGCGAAGACCTGCGCCACCGCCGCCGACGACGACGACATCGGCGCGGATCACCTCGATGGGCACGTCACTCACCGTGCTGCACCGACAGGCGGCGTCCGAAGAACGTGCGGGGTCGCATCGCGGTCACCGGCGATGCAGGTCTGTCAAACGGCATGGTGCTCTTCGAGGTTGGGTCAACGCGCGATCGTAACCCAGCGTACGCAACACCCCTTCACTTTGGTCGAAATCCGATGCGAGAAAAGATCAACTCAAGTCGGCGTTCGTCTGGAAGGCGTTACGTCTTCAGGACCTGCGGTTTCCTTTTCCCCAAGCCCATCGAGAATGTGCACGATGCGCACCGTGTCCGGCTGCTCGACGAGTATGCAGGCCTTGCCGGTGCGTCTGCAATGGTCCTGTACGCGCCAATAGTCGCCGTCGCTCAGGCAACCTGCCTGGCAGATCACGAGATCCGCCGCGCACAAGCTCGCCTCGAGGTCTTCCGGATCATCGGCGCAGGCGCCACCGATCCGCGTCGCCGACACCATCGAACGAGAATCCAGGACACGCGGGTTCATCGGCGCGATCGACTCTTCGCCGTGTCTGTTGCCGATCCAGTGCAGGCGCTCGCGCATCAGATCCTGAAGGCGCGAGACCAGCGCCTCCACACGGCGCATCAGTCGAGCCCGATTCGGCAGGCCGGGAATGGCGGCTTCGAGCGCGGCCTGATCCTCCCTCGCCCAGCCGAGCGCCGTATCGCGAACGATCACCGCCGCACGCAGGCGCATCACCTGCGCCTTGAGGCGTGTGATCTCGAGCGCCTGCCCCAGCAGTACTTCGCTGCAGCGGCGCTGCGCGCCGCCATAGCCTCGCAACAGCGCCTTGTGTTCGAGCATCAGTCCCGCGATACCTCGCGCGCTGGCAGGTTTGTGGTTCATGGGCGCTATGGATGTAGATCGACGATGGGTGGAGTCCTGCATTATACTTGAGAATCATTCTTATTCAATTCGAATCGGGTTGAAAAGGCATCGGCCAACTCGCAGACCGGTTGACGACCATCCGAACGAAGCGCATTCGAATGGACAGGCATCGCCCGGCCCGCCGGGATCAGGTCGAACGTGGTCCCTGCAAGGCTGGTTTCGCCGTGAACCGTCTTCGATCGCTCGTTCCGGGGAAGCGGGGAAGCCGCGTGCCCGATCCTGCCAGAGCCTGCCTCACCCTTGTGCGCCCATCGTCCCGTAGTCCGTGTAGCCCTGCGCGCCCTTGCTGTAGAAGGTGGCGCGGTCATACGGCGTGAACGACGCGCCCGTGCGGATGCGTTCGGGAAGGTCGGGGTTGCTGATGAAGAAACGTCCGAACGCGATCGCGTCGGCATCGCCGTCGACGACCATGTCGGCGGCCGTGTCCGCCTTGAAGTTGCCGGCAGTGATCAGCACGCCATGCCACACCGGGCGGAACAGTTTCGCCGCCGAGGGCAACCCCTGGTGATCGACTTCCTTCTGACCCGCGCCGCTTGCACGCGGTTCGATCACGTGCAGGTAGGCAAGCCTCAATCCGTTCAGCTGCTCGACCAGAAACGTGTAGAGCGGCAGCGGATCTTCCTCGCCACTGTCGTTGGCGATGCCGAAGGGTGAAAGCCGGATGCCGACGCGTTCCGCACCGATTGCATCGGTCAGTGCACGCGCCGTTTCGACGACGATGCGACATCGGTTCTCGATGGATCCACCGTACTGGTCGGTGCGTCGATTCGTGCGCTCCTGCAGGAATTGCTCGAGCAGATAACCGTTGGCCGAGTGGATCTCGACGCCGTCGAAACCGGCTGCGATCGAATTGCGGGCTGCGTGCACATAGCGTTCGATCAGCGCCGGAATTTCGGATGTCTCGATCGCGCGCGGGACGGGTGCGGGCACACGCTGGAAGTCGGCGGTGGTGACCTCGACGTTTGCGGCCACGGCCGAGGGCG